>JAUWPC010000235.1 GCA_030611815.1 Desulfobacteraceae bacterium | reverse complement strand
ATTTAAGTTGCCTGTGTAATAATAATCGAATAACGATCAAGGAGTGACGAGTGACGAAGGAAAACAAAGAATTTAACTTTGAGGATTGTCTCAATTTTTGTGGCAAGTGTGAAAACCGCGAAACAAAATAAAAGTAAAAATTCGTAATTCGGGACTCGGCGGTGACCTCGATTGTTGAAGAAAGATGTTAGTAGTCTGCAGTTAATCCATATTGTCGGCATTATCTAAGTAATTGTTACATATTATCAATATATTAGCATGTATTTAAAGATATAAGTGGATTATAGATGGCGAATATCCGGTCAACTTGTTTTGCGAAAATGTAAGAAAGAACTTTTGGGACGGTGCAGTAGTTGTTAAGAGGTTCCCCCCGCAGGTGGGGGATCTTCGACAGGGTTCACCAGGAATCCGAATCCCGCCCGGCGGGAATTCGTGATTCCTACTTTTGTGCCCTGCCTTCAGGTATTTTAGATGCCAAACCTATTTGGCGGCTTTTTCCACTGCAGCACGGAGCCCGTTGGCCTGCTTGTTGCTGACGTTGTGGAGAATAAGAATATCCGTCGGGCGTACCTCTTTACCATAATAAGTGCTGTTCCACTTGTCACGGGTGGCAATAACTGCACCTTCAATAGTAAGCCCGCCAAAGATCCCTTTAGACCGTGAAAACATATAGATATCGGCTGTGATGCCCTTTGCCCCGGTCCCGGCGCCCACTGGGCCAAGGGCAACGTCCACGTCAGCCCCTAATTTGAAAGAGGAAGTGAGCAGCTTATCCATACCCTTCTGGGTCATCACCAAAAGCACCACCTCATTCACTGCGCCACCTATCTGTAATCCGAAAGTCACCGAACCCATAGTATAGAAAGCAGGATAGCTCCATGTGCCTTTTTTTGGATCGTTGCCTAAGAGTGTCCCGCTCCCGCCGCTTCCACCAATAATAAAGCCCGCCTTAACCAATTGGGGAATGATCAAAATGGCCTTAGCTTTTTTCAGATTATTCCGGAACCAGGTCATGTCCGGATCAGACACAAAGTCCTGAAAGGTTTTTTGCGCTGAAACAACCAGTACATCTGGGGCGCTAATGTCGTCTCCCGCCCATGCCGGTATGGCTGAAAAGGCCAGGAATGCCGTCAAAAGTACGCTGATCAGAACGCTCCGTTTTATGCTCGATAATTCCTCATTTGTTTTCATTATCTCCTCCTTTTGTTTTCGGGTTAATGTTTGTTCCTTATCTTTGGCCCCCGGCGACACCACCAATATTCCAAACCGGATATGCCGATCCAGATCATCCACTGTTTCCCACGTTTCGATCAGATTGAAGGAGTTCGCATCTTCATGGTCTTGAAAGGCGTTGAGACTCAGGCAGCCTTCATCTTTGCCTATGAGGCGGGATGGTAAGAAGCCGCTTCTTACAAAAAAAAGTATATAAAAGTCCCATTTGCGAGTCAAGAAAAAAGGAGCACGAGATAGCGGGAGTGTGGGCTGGGTGCGGAATCATTGTTTTTGGGTCTGGACAAAAAAAGCTTGACAAAATGAGTGACGTTTACTAACTCGTGTCTAAACGAAAACTGTCTTTTTCGCCTCCCGCCTCGGCGGGACGTCAGGCTCAAATTTTATCCCGCTTTTTGGCGGGACTCGAAATACTCAATGTATTACTGCGGTTAATCCCGCCATCGGCGGGATCGTCTTGCTTGATCTGAACGAAAAATCCTAGTTTTCGTTCGGACACTAACTCATAAAACCAGTATAATTTGAAACTAAATTGCATGCTGGGTAAGGATTCCTAACCTTGTCTATCATGGGCATTTTGAAGTAGCTGTCTTAAACTCCGCGGGTTGAGGAAGGGTTGTTTCAGAAAAGGAGAAATCGATGTCTGAAGACTTGGTATTGGTTAAAAAAGAGGATAAAACTTGTACCGTGGTCATGAACCGGCCCCGGATCATGAATGCCCTCAATGCTGAGATCGTCGAGGAACTGAGGAAGGCCCTTGAAAAGATCTCCAGGGATGAAGAGATCCGTGTGGTCATCCTTGAGGGAGCAGGAGACAATTTTTCATCTGGCGCCGATGTTTCCCTCTTCACCGACAACCTTTCGGCTCCGGAATGGGTAAGCGGCATGAAGAAGTTCGGACAACTTGTGCGGGTGATGCGAGAGATGCCCCAGCCCCTTGTCACAAAGGTCAGAGGAGCAGCCGTTGGCGGAGGGTGCAGCCTTGCCCTGGCAGGAGACTTTGTTCTGGCCTCCCAGAATGCAAAATTCTGCCTGAACTTTGTACATATCGGCGCCGTCCTTGATGGAGGGGCCACATACTTCCTTCCCCGCCTCGTCGGCCTCGTGAAGGCCAGAGAGATCGCTCTTTTAGGAGAATTCATAGACGGGAAAAGGGCCGAGTCCATTGGTCTGATATACAAATCAGTGCCGGATGAAGATCTGGACCGGGAAGTGAATGCGCTGGTCGGAACCCTCATGGCTAAACCTCCCGTATCCCTCTCCTTGATCAAGAAGTCTCTTGAAGGCAGCTTGGATATGTCTCTGAAAGATGTTCTTGAGTGGGAGGCCGCACACCAGTCGGTTATGCTCCAGAGCACTGAACACAAAGAGATGGTAAATCTGTTTCTGAAATCGCGAGGGAAATGACTTATGGCAGAAGCAAAAGCCTGGCCTCCGGGTCGTATAAAGATTGCTGATGCCTTGAGGGTATTGCTTGAAAAAAAGGACTTCAGCGCCATAACCACGGCGGAGATCGCTAAGACCGCCGGGGTTACTGAAGCGCTTATCTATAAGTACTTTAAGGACAAGAGGGACCTGCTTTATCAGGTGCTTGCGGAGAACCTCGAACATTATCACTTTCGAGCGCACACGGATTTGAAGGGGATAAAAGGGGCTTTAAACAAGATAAGAAAATTGATCTGGTCACATATCAACGTCTATGCGACGGACAGAGTCTTTGCCAAGATCCTCCTTCTCGATGTCCGGAGTTTTTCTGACTACTACACCAGTGAGACATATAAGCTGGTCAAAAAATACACCGAGATCCTGTTAGAGATTATCCAGGAGGGGATAAAGGACCAGGAAATCAGGGACGATATTCCGCCGGTTTTCCTGAGGCAGGCTATCCTCGGCTCAATTGAGAATGTGTGCCTTACGAGAGTGATCTTTGGCAGAGAGATATCCCCTGACGATCTGACAGAGAAGCTATGCGAATTTGTTTTTAAAGGGATTGAACAGAGGGCGGTCAACCACTCAACTACTCAACCACTTAACTATTAAACCACTTAACTTAGGTCTACCATAGGGAGATTCGCGGCATGGGAAAATGGATGGACGGTTATCTTGAGAAGCTTGTCAAGGTTCGCGAAGAGAACGCGGGGGGCGGAGGCGAAAAGCGAGTTGAGCTTCAGCACAAATTGGGGAAGCTTACTGCGAGGGAGAGGATTGATCTCTTAGCCGATCCCGGCACATTCGAGGAACTTGGTTCTGTTGTAAGGGAGTTCAACTTCCCTCCGGATGGGGGGGGGAGGCCCAGTCCGGCTGATGGTGTCGTAATGGGCCTGGTTAAAGTGAACGGAAGGCAGGTCATGGTCTACTCCCTTGACTTTACCGTAATGTCCGGCGCCATCGGAGACCAGGGGGTGTGGAAGATCGCAGAACTGATCCGGATGGCGGGGCAGGAGCAGGTTCCCATCATCGGCATCTTTGACTCGGCCGGCTCCAGGCTTGATTTCAGGAATGGTCTTGTCGGGCTGCATGGTATGGGCTCCCTGGTTAGGGACTATTGCCTCTATTCCGGGGTGATTCCCCGGATAGCCCTTGTCCTTGGGCCCTGCACAGGACCATTGGCCCAGGTTCCGGTCTTGTCCGATTTCCTGATCATGAACGCGAATACAGGGTTTTTGTGGATGGGAGGAGAGATTGAATCGGATGATGCCGGTTCGGCCGAGTTCCACATGGAAAAGAGCGGCCAGTGCGATCTGGTGGCAGAAAGCGACCAGGAGGCCATCGACATGGCTAAGGAGATCCTTCAATTCATTCCCCAGAACTGCTGGGTAAGGTCCGATGTGTTAAAGACTGGGGATGATCCGGAAAGGGGGGAGGAGGCCCTGCTGGATATTATGCCCGAAAATCCCAAGTTCACCTATGACATGCACGAGGTCATCGACCTGATAGTGGATAACGGAGAGTTCTTTGAAATACAGGAGGACTTCGCACCCAACATGATAGTGGGCTTTACCCGGTTTGACGGCTTAGTTGCAGGCATCGCCGCCAGCAACCCGGACGAACTGAGCGGCATCATGGAGCCTGATTCTTCGGATAAATACGACCGGTTCCTTATGTTTTTAGACGCATTCAACATCCCCCTTGTGACCATTTCAGATACAACCGCATTCCCACCAGGGGACAAATGGGAACGGATGGGAGTTATCAGACACGGGGCCAAGAACCTTCACGGGTACTCACACCTGACCAATCCCAAGGTGACCATAGTACTGAGACGATCCTACGGCGGGTCCAACATTGTCATGGGCTGCAGCAAGATGGGGCCTGACTTTATTTATGCCTGGCCCTCCACCGAGTTCGCACCCACAGGACCGGAGATGATTGTTCACGCTGTGTTCCACAAGCAATTAGCCAAGGCAAAGGAGGATGGCAACTACGATGATGTCTACAACTTCTTTCTGAACATCCTGAAGAAGGAGTTCAGCGTCATGACCTTTGGCAAGCTTTACACCACCTGGTACACGGTCAATGAGGTGATCGACCCAAGAGAGACCCGTTCCAGGATTGTCAGGGCCCTGCACGCAACGCTGAACAAGAGAGAAAAGATGCCGGAGAAGAGGCGTTATATCAAACCTGCTTAGGAGGCTGTTTAGTATCTTATGCGTAAATTTGTTCACCACGAAGATCACGAAGAACACGAAGAGATCATAAAACAGTTAGAAACTCATTTTTCGTGCCCTTCGTGTGCTTCGTGGTAAAATCGTTCTTTGGTTCCGGTTTATCCGGGTTAGGACGGAGGTATTGCAATAATGGGCAAGAGAATGGAAGAGGCCGTTAAGAGATATCATGAGATTCAGGAGAAAAACCTCCAGGGCGGAGGCGCCAAGCATATGGAAAGACAGCATAAGCGCGGCAAGCTCTCCGCTCGTGAGAGGATTGAGGTCCTGGTTGACTCCGGGACCTTTAAGGAATTAGGTTCCTCCGTGGGCACCACCAGCATACGTATTGACGGACGGATACCGGAGGCCCCCTGCGACGGTGCGGTGGTAGGCACGGCCAAGGTCAACGGCCGCATGATCATGGTGCACGCGAGCGATTTCACGGTCTTGGGCGGATCTGTGGGAGCCCAGCATATGCTCAAGTTTTCCAGACCTATCGAAATGGCCGCCATGTGGAGGATCCCCTATGTGATTCTTCTGGATTCCTCAGGAGGCAGGCTCGGGTACAGGGACGTGCCCATGGCCGGCATAGACTGGCAGTTCAGGCTGCAGTCCATGTATTCCGGCGTTATTC
>JAUWPC010000287.1 GCA_030611815.1 Desulfobacteraceae bacterium | reverse complement strand
CAGTGCGTTGAGGCCTGCGGTGCTGATGCTGTCACCTTAGAGACCCACGCCCAGCAACCGGAGCGTCTTGAGCTGGAAGTGGGGTCTGTTATTTTAGCCCCCGGTTTTGAGCCCTTTGACCCCTCAAAGTTCGAGACCTACCAATATGCCACCTACCCGAACGTGGTCACATCAATGGAGTTTGAGCGTATCCTGAGCGCCACAGGGCCGTATCAGGGGCATCTGCAGAGGCCCTCGGACGGGGAAGAGCCCAAAAAAATTGCCTGGCTCCAATGTGTTGGGTCAAGGGATATCAACCGCTGTGACCACGCTTACTGCTCTTCCGTATGCTGTATGTATGCGGTTAAAGAAGCCGTCATAGCCAAGGAGCACTCGGAACATGACCTTGATGCCGCCATCTTTTTCATGGACATGCGGACCTATGGCAAGGACTTTGAGAGATACTACGATCGGGCAAGACAAGAGCAGGGGGTCAGGTTTATCCGTTCGCGGATACATTCCATATCTGAAGATCCCGAGACCAAGAGTCTGATCCTGGAATATGTCGATGAAGGGGGCGGGCTGAGCAGTGAGACCTTTGACATGGTGGTGCTCTCGGTGGGTCTTGAGACGCCTGAATCGCTGATAGAGACTGCCAACGCTCTCAATATCGAATTAGACCAGGACAATTTTGTTCAAACGGAGTCATTCAATCCGGTGGAGACATCCAGAAAGGGGATTTATGTGTGCGGGGCCTTTCAGGAGCCGAAAGACATCCCCCTTTCAGTGATGGAGGCGAGCGCTGCCGCCTGTGGCGCAAAGGAGGCGCTCTCTTCAGCGCGGGGATCCATGGTCAAGGAACAGACCTACCCGGAAGAAAGAGACGTTTCTCTCGAAAAACCTAAGGTAGGTGTCTTTGTGTGCAACTGCGGCACCAATATAGGAGGGATTGTTGATGTCCCCTCAGTAGCGGAATATGCCCGTACTCTCCCTGGTGTAAGCTATGTGGAAGAGAACCTGTTTACCTGCTCTCAGGACACCCAGGACAAGATGAAAGAGGTGATAGAGCGCGAGGGTCTGAACAGGGTCGTTGTTGCCGCCTGTACCCCGAGGACTCATGAGCCCCTGTTTCAGGAAACACTCAGGGATGCCGGTCTCAATAAATACCTCTTTGAGATGGCCAACATCCGAAATCAGTGTTCATGGGTACACAGTAAAGAAAGAGAAGATGCCACGCTTAAGTCAAAGGATCTGGTACGCATGGCAGTTGCCAGGGCCCAGCTCATACAGCCTCTGCCTCAGCCGACTATTGGAGTTGACAATAAGGCCCTTGTTATCGGGGGCGGCATATCTGGTATGACGTCAGCTCTTGGTCTTGCAGACCAGGGTTTTCATACATACCTGATTGAAGAGTCCGATAAATTGGGAGGGAATGCCCTTCGTCTTATAGAAACATGGCGGGGGGAGAAGATTGACGTCAAGATCAGCGAGATGATTAGCTCGGTTGAGAATCATCCCCTGGTAGATGTCTATACCGGTGCATCCATCAAGGAAGCCACAGGTTTTGTGGGCAACTTTGAGACAACCATCTCCCACAACGGAAAAGAGGCGGCCCTAAAACATGGGGCCGTTATAATGGCCGTTGGCGCTAAGGAGCACAAACCTATCGAATATCTCTACGGTGAGGATGAGAGGGTCCTGACTCACCTTGAATTAGATGACGCCATAAAGGGAGCGAAAAGAAAGGTTAAAGATGCACAGGCCGCCGTTTTTATACAGTGCGTTGGCTCAAGAGAACCGGACCGGCCCTACTGTTCCAAGGTCTGCTGCACCCACAGCATCAAGTCTGCATTGGAGCTGAAAGAGATGAATCCGGAAATGGACATATATATCCTTTACCGGGACATCAGGACCTATGGACAGAGGGAGGAGCTTTACAGAGACGCAAGGAACAAAGGGATCATATTTGTCCGTTACAGCCTGGATCAAAAACCGCAAGTTGGAAGGGATGGAGATGGCCTTTCAGTTATTATAAAAGACCACATATTAGGCAGAGAGATAGGGTTAAGGCCCGACTTGCTGGTACTCGCCAGCGCCATTGTGCCCAGGGACAATGAAAGCCTTGCGCAGATGTATAAGCTGCCTCTAAATGAAGATGGGTTTTTCATGGAGGCCCATGCCAAATTGCGGCCGGTTGAGTTTTCCGCCGACGGTCTGTTTTTAGCCGGAATGGCCCACTACCCAAAGCCGATAGAGGAGAGCATTGCCCAGGCCAAGGCAGCGGCATCCAGGGCCTCTGTGGTCCTTTCCAAGGAGCAGCTCACTGTTGAGGGTGTGGTTTCGCACGTGGATGAGCATTACTGCCTCGGCTGCGGCATGTGTGAGGAGGCCTGTCCCTTTGGTGCCATATCTCTTGTGGAACGTGAAGGGAACGGGAAGGTGTCCCATGTCGAGGAGGCCCTCTGCAAGGGATGCGGTGCCTGTTCAGTGGCCTGCCCCACAGGGGCAGCTTCCATCTTCCACTACGACGATGAGGAAGTACTGACCATGGTGGAAGCGGCTTTGGATTGATGATTGATAGAGGTGATAGGAGAAAAATTGTGAACAAAGATATTGTCGTTATCGGTGGTGGCATTGCCGGGATCCAGTCATCATTGGATCTCGCGGAAATGGGTTTCAAGGTCTATCTCGTGGAACGGTTGCCCAGTATCGGAGGCAAGATGGCCCAGTTAGATAAGACTTTCCCAACCAATGACTGCGCCATCTGAATACTCTCACCGAAGATGCTGGATGTCGGTCGACATCCCAATATTGAGCTGATGGCCTACTCTGAAGTGGATAAGGTAGAGGGTGAAGCCGGTGATTTCAAGGTAACTGTAAGAAGGAAGGCACGTTATGTGGATGAGGACAAATGCACCGGCTGCGGCGCCTGCGCTGAGAAGTGCCCTACCGTGGTATCCGACACCTTCAACGAAGGCCTGGGAAAACGCAGGGCCGTATATAGCTGGTTTGCCCAGGGAATACCCTCCACCCACACCATTGATCCTGATCACTGCCGGCAGTTGAATGGCAAGAAATGCGGTATTTGTCAAAAGGTCTGCCAGGCCGATGCAATCAACTTTGATCAGAAAGATAGGCTGATCGAATTAAATGTGGGTGCCATTATCGTGGCCAGCGGCTACGATGTCTTTGACGCCTCACGGATCCCCGAGTATCAATACAAGCAGATCCCGAATGTGATTACAGCCATCGAGTTTGAAAGGCTTCTCAGCGCGAGCGGGCCTACCTCCGGGCACTTAGACAGGCCCTCTGATCTGGCTATAGAGGAGGAGATTCAAGGGCTTGAGAAAAAAGCCAAGAAGTCTCGTAAAATGCTTGATAAATTTGAAAAGAAATATGAACAGCCCTCTGCCGAATTTTATGAACAGTACCGTGATGGAGAATATGACGGCGATGAGGATCGTAAGAAATGGGCAGAGAAATACGGTGCTCACTTGGCCCTTGTGGAGCCCCTTGAAGATCTAAAAAGGGAGGCCGAAGCTTTTGGTGTGGCAAAGAGATTAGCCTTTATTCAATGTGTTGGTTCACGGGACTTCAGGTTTTACCCCTTTTGCTCAGGTTATTGCTGCATGCATTCCATAAAGGAGGCAATTATTGCCAATGAACATGAATCCGAGACCACCTCTGTTATATTCGGCATGGACATCCGGGCCGTCGGAAAGGGATTTGAGGAGTATAAGATCCGGGGTGGCAACCAGTCTGAGATCAGCTATATTCGTGCCAGGGTCGCGGAGATCACAGAGGGACCTGATCACAATCCAGTGGTGGTCTATGAAGACACCCGGGAGAGAAAGGTCAAGGAGCAGGACTTTGATATGGTGATCTTGGCCACGGCCTGCGCGCCCAACGATAGCGTTGAGAGTCTGTCGGAGATACTCGGCATCGAGGTTAACAGGTTTGGATTTTTCCAGACCGGCACCTCACAGCCCCTGGACACAACCCGTCCGGGTATTTTTGCGTGCGGTTGTGCCCACGGTCCCATGGATATCCCCGAATCAGTGGCTCAGGCCAGTGGCGCGGCAGCCAGGGCAGCACAGATTCTGACGGATTCTGAAATGCGAAAGGCGTCTTGAAGATTGATGATTGTTGATTGATGATTGTTGATTTAAAAATGTTGGGGGTGGTTTTGTGAGAAGAAAGATAAATAGTGCCTGAACGAAATGACTTCCCTATTTCATAATCTTAATCATAATCGTAATCTTACCCAAAAACGATTATGATTAAGATTACGATTAAGAGTATGAATCCAAAAACAAATTTCAAATGTGGCAGTTATTTCGTTCTAATTTGTGTGAGTTTTTAAATCCAAAATCGTGCCTGAACAGGGGTTTCGTTCAGGTACTAAATAGCGGTAGATCCAACGTAAACCATTAGAAAGCTCTATAGTGGAGATAGACAAAAAATGAGCGGAAAAAAACCTCAAGAAGAAGAGATGCGGATCGGCGTGTTCATCTGTGACTGTGGCTCCA
>JAUWPC010000222.1 GCA_030611815.1 Desulfobacteraceae bacterium | reverse complement strand
GGCCTGAAGGCCCTGATTTTTTCATTTTTTCGTGTGGGATGGACCCGGTTGGTAAAAAAGATCACTATAACATCTCGCTCTAAATCGATCCAGACGGAGGCGCCGGTGAATCCAAGGTGCCCCACACTTTTTTGTGAAAAGTGCCCTCCGGAACTGGAGTTTTCAGGCGAGGGGGTATCCCATCCCAAGGCCCAGGTACTCCCCTTCACAAGATCCTGTCTTGTGAAAAAGGCCCTGACCGTTTCCGGCCTAAGATAATCCTCTCGTTCCCCGCGGTAGTGCTCTCTCAAAAGACTAATTAGAGTGTAAACCTCTCGGGCGTTACCGAATAGTCCCGCATGCCCTGAATAGCCCCCAAGGGCATATGCGTTTTCGTCGTGGACAATCCCCTTCAAGACCTTTTTGCGCCACGGGCAATCCTCGGTCGCAGCCAACTGATCCTCGCCAACCCTGAGCGGAACAGCATGCTCATAGAAGAAGGTCTTGTTGAGACCTAAGGGATCGTAAAAATGCTTGCGAAGAAACTTGGGGAGCTTCATCCCTGCAACTTCCTCAACCACCCATTCAAGCACCATAAACCCGAGGTCACTGTACAGGGTCCCTCTGCCATGCGGGTACAAGAGCGGAATATTTAACAACTGCTCTCTTAGATTAGCCTTTCTCTCTTCTAACCTTATATTTTCAAGATTAAGATAAAAGGGCTTCCAGTCGGCAAACCCGGCAGAATGGCTCAGAAGGAGTCGAGGGGTAATGCTCTTCTTGTCTCGGGGAAGTGACTTTGGCAGCAGGTCTTCAAGCGGTTGATCCAGTTCAATTTTAGCCGAATCAATCAGTTTCATGACCGCTAAGCTAATGGCTAAGGGTTTAGTCAGGGAGGCCAAATCAAAAATTGTGTCCCTCCCCATAGGAAGAGTCTTGGGAACAAGGGCCCGACTCCCAACTTGTTGGAAAAGGAGGATTTCCCCCTCAAAGGCGACCAGGAGCGCCGCACCGGGATAAATGCCTTCTACAACCCCCTTATTCAGCAATGCCTCTACACGATCTTTATTCATCATCAAACAGCGAAACTTCTGCGTAACCGTTCACAGGTTCAGGGTTTGATCTTTTTTTTGGATTCATACTCTTAATCGTACTCTTAATCATAATCGTTTTGAGTAAGATTACGATTATGATTAAGATTATGAAATAGTTATTTCGTTCAGGCACTAAATAGGTACTAAATTTGCAAATAGGGAAGGCATCTCCTCCTTTAACCTCTTAACCCTGAACCTTTGAACCCGTGAACGGCTATCCACAAACCAATCTCTTTAGCCACACGTTCGCTCGTAATGGGGGAACGTTGTTACCTTCTGACTTTATTCGACAGGATTAACAGGATTTTGAGGATCTTCTTGTTGTATCTGAAATTGCCACCTGCCCGCGATGCTTCGCAATGCGAGGCGGGCGGGGAAGAAATTCCAAATGAACAATCGGCTACGCCGAGAAGGGAACCTTTCGGTGGCAACGGGTAGTAATGGGGGACGTTGCCACTATTGAAATAATCGGTAGGAAGACTACAATAAAGGAAGTTAGCATATTGACTTATATATGCTCGGTCACCTCATCGACCACATAGGAAACATCCGGCACGCCGCATTGCACAATAGAGCCGTCACTTATCGATCCACCGGGCCATGACGTGTTGGAGCAGGCCGGGTGTAATTGGGGACATTGCTACTTAACTGGTACCTTTCCGAGTTATAGATGTTGGGGAGGCGAGCGAGCCCTTTAGGGTGAACTCGCGAAGCCTCCCAAACTCTATAACTCGGGGGATCATTGAACATTTTGCCTGGACCAACAATCCGCCCGTTTATTTGACGACTATACGATCCTTGTTGGCTTCGTAGGTCTTCTTGCCGATACCCTTAACCTTCATGACGTCTTCGGGCTTTTCAAAAGGAGCAACCTTTTCCCGGTACTCAATAATCCGCTCTGCATATTTGGGACCGATTCTATCCAACTCTATCAATTCCTCCTTCACAGCGGTATTGATATTGATCTTTTTCCCCTCTTCTGCCCCGACAATCTGGACCACTGCCAGTACCATTGAAACCGCAACTACTAAGACCAAAAGCTTTCGTAACCTTTTCATCCTCTTCCTCCTTTGCTACAAGTTCAAGTTCATCCATACCACACGGCCCGCTCCAAAGGGCCTGAAACACCACTATTTTCTATTGTCTTTAATTTGTAACGTTGGCATTGTCAAGGCTTTTTTCGCCCTTTCTAATACGTAATGTAATAGGATAATGGGGGACGTTGTTTCATATTTTCGCATCGAATATGACTAAGATGCCTTCTGGCCCCAAATGACCATTCTAAGATAGTGCCTGAACGAAAACCCCGTTCAGGCACTAATTAACGTTCTCATTTTCCGGCTCGATGACTCAACTATTTGATAATGTCCGGGGGTTAGATGATTTGCCGTTCCTTTATCAGGTCGAAGACCCGTTGGGACGCCTCCATTGTATCCTCTTTGTGCGAACGAATAATCAGGTCAGGGGTCTCCGGGGGTTCGTACGGTGCTGAAATGCCGGTAAACTCCTTTATGACCCCGGCCCTTGCCTTCTCGTAGATCCCTTTCTGATCACGGGCAGCACAGACGTCAACCGGGCATTCAATATAGATTTCCACGAACCGGTCCTTCCCTACCAGTTCCCGGATACTCTCTCTATCCTTCCTGTAGGGAGAGATAAAGGCGGCAATGGCAATGATCCCTGCGTCAACATAGAGATTGACCATTTCGCCGATGCGCCGGATGTTCTCTTCCCGGTCTTCGGGCGAAAAACCGAGATCACCGCACAGGCCGTGCCGAACATTGTCACCGTCAAACACATAGGTGGAGCAGCCTATATTGTAAAGCTTCTTTTCGAGGTGACGGGCGATGGTGGATTTACCCGAAGCCGAAAGCCCGGTAAACCATATCACCACGCCCTTATGGCCATGCAATTTTTCGCGATCTTCACGGGTGAGGTACCCGTTGAACCAGGTAACATTGTTTTTTTCTACAAGCTTATCGTTCATCTTCCCTGCTCTTGTATATGGAGAAATATTCGACAAAAAAGGCCAAAAAACGGTCAGGAACAAGCCCACCACCCCGGCCAACATCAGGTTGAGACCTTCGAATATTTCGGAAAATCCGTAAAGCAGCCCGTCGGCGACAGAGGATGACAATTTTTGGCAGGTTTTGCAAAGGTCTGAGGTCTTTTGTCTTCAATTTGGGATAGCTCCTCTCCTTCGGTTACAGCTACCCAACAGATTTAACCACTTATATTCACCACCTTTTTAGTGAGGTTTTCTTCCTCATTTTTTGGGAAGAAAACGATGAAGGTATTAGTCTGGGCGGAAAAGGGATGAGCAATTTGCGGTGAACGGGTATACTCAATTTACGAGGTTTAGGAATCGTTTCCAGTGCGGCCATGACCAGTAAATGATGAAGGCCTTTCCCTTCACCGAGTCAAGGGGAACAAATCCCCAAAATCTGCTGTCGTAGCTGTGATTGCGGTTATCCCCCATAACAAAAAGGCGGTCTTTTGGCACCGTGACAGGTCCAAAACGGGTTTTTCCTGCTGGATCGACGGCTTTTCTCCCCAGATCCGGGTAATAACCGTATCTGTCCTCGAAAGGTTTCCCATTGATATAGATTTTGTTGCCGACGATTTCGATCTCATCACCGGGCAGGCCGATGACCCGCTTGATGAAATCCTTACTCTTATCCACAGGATAGATAAATACGATCACATCATTGCGCTTGGGCTCACTGATCGGGATCAATGTCTTGTTCATAAAGGGGATCTTAACGCCGTACAGGAATTTGTTAACCAGAATATGGTCGCCTACCAAAAGGGTAGGCTCCATGGAACCGGAGGGAATCTTGAACGCCTGCACCACAAACGTGCGTATAAAAAGCGCCAGGATAATTGCAATGACCGCTGCCTCGGCATACTCACGAAAAACACTCTTCTTTTTCAGGTTGCTTTTTGCTGTTTGAACTTCCAAAAGGACCTCCGTGTAGATATTTTCAGGGAATCTAATCTTTCCCGCCGACGTTTGTAAAGGAAAATTTTACATCTCTTTTACCTCTCACAGAGTCCACAGCCTCCGACCCGTAGACTTCCTGCTCGTAGAGCATTCAGATCGGAGAGGTCTGCGTCCCGGAGAAATACTTGTTGTAGCAGGATCTACGCTGCGCAAAGAATAACACCTTATTAATGCTCCTGTCAAAAGAAAATCGAAAAAGTACCGTAATTTCAGAACCTTGACTTTTGTCTTGTAAGGGGGATTGAAGAGATATAAGGATTTGCCGGACGAGCAGGAGACGATGGCCAAGCAAACAGCTTGAGGAATCCTGTCCTTGACATTTCGATCAATGTGGTATATTAAAGCTACTGAAATCCACATTATATGGAGGGATCTTTATGCGTACGATACAAATGACTTTAGATGATGATTTAGTTACATCGGTCGATGAAGTTGTCAAAGAGATTAAAACGAGCCGGTCTGCTTTCACCCGAAATGCTTTGCGGGATGCAATCGAGCGCTTCAATGTCAGTCGCCTTGAGCAGAGGCATCGTAGGGGGTATGAGGTACATCCTGCGAAGAAAACGGAATTCAGTGTATGGGAAAAGGAACAGGATTGGGGGGATAAATGAGGAGAGGAGAAATCAGATGGTATAAATTCAAGGCTCCTGACAAGAAACGTCCTATCTTGATTCTGACCCGCGATTCCATCCTGGAATACCTTGGAGAAGTCACTGCTGCACCGATCACAACGACAATCAGGGACATACCAAGCGAAGTGTTCTTATCCAAAAACGATGGTATGCTGACAGATTGTGCTATCAATTTCGACCATATTCAGACACTCTCAAAAGGGAAAATAGGTTCGCTGATTGCAACGCTGTCACCCGAAAAACTGGAACAGGCGCGCAAAGCAATACTCTTTGCGCTCAATTTGTGAACAAATACTGTATATCGCCCAGACCATGAACGCTGGATTAATTTCCGGGAAAGGAGAGAAAAACCATGCTGCCTTTCGAAAAGTGCCCAGTTTGTGGAGGAGAACTTGAAGAGAAAAAAGTAGAAAAACTGCTCCGTGGTGGAAGCCATATCGCTGCCCTGCGAGTCCATGCTGAGGTGTGTTTGCATTGCGGGGAACGGTTATATGCTGAGGATACAGTGAGGTTCTTTGAGCAAATCAGAAACAAATTGAAACGGCAGGAATTGTCAGATTTCCAGCCCATGGGACAATCATTTACACTGGGTGAAAGCTCGCCTAACAAGGCAAATGCAGCCGGCGCTCGTACCTCGCGTGGCTGATTTGCAACGTTCTACATCGGAGTCATCGCTTTCCTGGCTTTTTAATTCGATGTCTGAATCTTCACTTACCTGGACTTTGGACATCGGAGTCTTCGCTTACCTGGACTTTGGACTTTGGAACCCATAAAAGGAGTTCCCATGAAAAAGCTACTGACACTGATCGCCGCGGCCATTTTCGTGATATCCCCCCTAATCTGTTCTGCGTCCTATGTTATTCATCACAAAGACGGGAGAGAGTTTGTCACTGATCGGTATTGGGAAGAAGGGGATCAGAAAAAGGCTCCATGAGGAGAAAACATTCAAGAATAAGTTTGATCGGCTTAATGCCTTAATCCAGATGTAACACCAATTCTGTCATTGCCGTTATGCTCGTAATGGATTTCCGCTTGACATATCACGCCTTGCGTAATACATTTCAAGTATGATTAGATCATTTGCCTGCCGAGATACTGAAAAACT
>JAUWPC010000201.1 GCA_030611815.1 Desulfobacteraceae bacterium | reverse complement strand
ACCTTCATCACTTATCTGGATCTCTATGTCATTTGATAATTTTTTTGTGCTGATGGTGATTGTTCCCCCATCCTCCATGGCCTCAATCCCGTTTGTAATAACATTAATGAACACCTGTTTAAGCTTGTCAGGGTCACAATTTATCTCTTTTAAATCCGATGCCAGGTTTGCCTTAAAGCAATGCTTTCCTGAAGAATATATTCCACCCATAATTTTCAACACATCCTGGATTACCGAATTGATATCCGCGGGTCTCTTAACCAGGGTGTAAACTTTGGTGAAATCCCCTAAGCTTTCAACTAATCGCTCTAACCGGCTGACTTCGTCAAGGATCATGCCCAGCTTTTGTACCGCCTTATCGTCAGTCAGGCTATCCTTTATCTGGTGAGAAAATCCGCCTATGATCATTAGCGGGTTTTTGATCTCGTGGGCCACGTGGGCCACTGTCTGGCCTACTGCGGCAAGACGCTCGGACCGCAGGAGCTTTTTCTCTAACTGCTTCTGTGTTGAGATATCTCTGATGATGGCAGTAAAGGTGATATCTTTTTCCATTTCGTGATAAGAGAGCCCCAATTTGATCGGGAATTCTTCCCCGTTTTTTCTAAAAGCTGTAAGAGACAGGGTCTTTCCCATGGCTTTTGGGTTTCTTGTCTCTAAGAACCTCTTCACAAAACGGGAATGGTCCCCATATTGAGAGGGAATGAGCATGTTGAGATCCTTTCCCATCACCTCATCCCTTGAATATCCAAATATCTGTCGGGCTGCGTTGTTGAAAACCACGATCTTATGGTCACTGTTAATACTTATGATCGCGTCGGTGGCCGTATCAAGTATGGTCCGGAATTTCTTTTCAGACGATTGCAGCTTTTTGATAAGGTTTCGATATTCTGTTACATCTCTGGAAATTTCTACAAAAAGCCGGGATGCTCCTTTGGCAGCGACAGGGTACATAATCCGGCTCAACTCTATAAATTCAACCCCTTTTTGGTCGTGACGGTGAGTTATCTCAACCCTCTGCCCTGTCCTCTTTGCCCTTTCCAGCGGGCAATATTGTGAGGTTAAATCACAGCGGTTGCCAGATAAGAGCCTGATATCAAAACATTTTTGCCCTAAAACATCCTCTTTTCTCATACCGCATTCATCTAAGAAAACCTTATTTACGTCCTGAATAATTCCGTTCTCATCCACCACCATGATCTCTTCGCTGATTCCGTCAAAAAGGGCTCCCAATAGGAGGTTGGCAGTCTTTATGTCCCTGCCTTGCTGGTTTTCTTGCATGATTACCCTCCAATCCATGGACAATAAAAGACATATTCGAGGGAAAGGATATCAAACATCTCATCCGTTCCCCTCTTGATGGCCTGGTAAAGCTCCTTCATGGTTCCGGCCCTCCTTATCGAAGAGCGATAGGCGAGGTCATCATAAAACTGGTAATCAATCGTAAACAAGACCTGATCTAATGTTCCATGCCAGTGTATATTAAGTGCCTCTTTCATGGCAAAGACTTTCTTATACATGGCCCTTAAAAGGTCTGTCCTCAAGATCGGGTTGACCTGATTGATCATACAGTCCGTGAGTCCTATGAGATAATAGGTCTCTCTCATTTTTTCTTCTTCATGACGATTTGCATACATGGCCTGGATGGTGCAGGCCGTTCCTCCTCTTAGAGAAAAGTGAGGGGGAGTGGTAGAGATTTCGTTTTGTGGTCGCTCCATATTTTCAGCTAAAGATCGTAACATTTGAATAAAATAGGGTGTTTTCCAGGATGCCCTTCGAAATTCCCAGGGTTTTGAAGAAATCAGGGTGTCAGGTGGCCTTTGAAGCTTATCCCGGAGGTCTATGATTTTGCCCATCTTTATGCTCTACACGGCCCTCCCGTGTTGTAACCGTTTACGGGTTCAAAGGTTGCATTTTCATCATACGTCATTTTGTAAACGCCTTGTACAGGAAAACCGACCGCTTCTACATCCCCACAAATCTGAAATATGGTATTTGGCAATTATGTAGCAAAACCCGCTCCCTAATCCCTAACCCTGAACCTATGAACGCTTACCCCGTGTTTATGGCCTTGGGTGGCATTTTGCGTGGACTTCCTTTAATCTCTTTCTTGTAACATGGGTATAAATCTGGGTAGTAGAGATATCTTCATGCCCGAGCATGATCTGGACAGACCTCAAATCAGCGCCTGCCTCCAACAGGTGGCTGGCGAACGAATGCCTTATGCTGTGCGGCGATATCTCCTTTTGTATGCCCGCCTTTTGCCCATACTTCTTGATAATTTTCCAAAATCCTTGCCGGGTTAAAGGGCGGCCCCTGAAATTCAAGAAGAGGTATGGTAAATTGGCCCCTTTCAGTAATTGAAAGCGCCCATTCGAAAGATACTCTCTGACCGCCTGAATCGCCTTCCCCCCCATTGGAACAAGCCTTTCCTTGGAACCCTTCCCGAAAGTCCTTACATGACCGGCTTCCAGGTTGATACTTAGAACCTTGAGGCCTACCAATTCAGAAACCCTCAATCCGGTGGCGTAAAGGAGTTCAAGCATGGCGCAGTCCCTTTTCCCCATAGGAGTGGACGGATCAGGTTGGGCCAGGAGCCGTTCAACTTCAGCCATGCTCAGGACATCCGGCAATCTCCGGGAAAGCCGTGGCGTTTCCAGGAGCCTTGCCGGATTTTCTTTTATATAGCCTTCTGAAGTAAGAAAACGGAAAAACATCTTTGTGGCCGAGATATTCCTTGCTACCGACCTGGCAGATAGGCCTTTTCTCAGGGCGCCTGCATATTCGCTAATCTGGTCCCGGGAGATTTGAAGCGGATTCAGATCTAAATTTTCAAGGAACTGAGTAAATCTTATAAGATCCCTGCTGTAGGCCTGGATTGTGTTATCTGCAAGGCCTCGTTCCAATCTCAGATAATTGATGAATTGATCTGTCAGGTCATACATTTAAACCTCGGAATTAGTGATTCTATCCGTAGGGTAGTTTGCTCCTGTTGCATAAGTAAAGAAGTGTTGAGTGCCTAAAGTGATCTAAAGTGCCTAAAGTTATTGATTTCAATCCATTTGTTAAACGTAAGGATTAAAAATATATACATTCAATTCCTCAATTCCTGAATTTTACCCCGTGGAATAGGGCTCCCTCTGGGAAATTCCTCTGGGGTCGCAATTCCTCAATTATCCTTTATCCTTTATCACAAATCGTAAATATGATCATTCTTAGTCAGGATTCTTGGACCTTCATCCTCGACCAACACCATTTCTTCAAGACGTACGCCCCCCTTACCTGGAATATATATCCCGGGTTCAACCGTGAACACTGTTCCTTTTTTGAGTTTCACCGGGTCTCTCGGCCCGACTTTCGGACGCTCGTGGACGGCAAGACCGACGCCGTGGCCAAGCCCATGGCCAAAATATTTTCCAAATCCGGCCTCACTTATAACTCCCCTGGCCACCGTGTCTAAGTGTGTACTATCCACCAAAGGCCGGACCTCTTTCAGGGCCGCAACCTGTGCATGGCGGACAGTCCTGTAAATAACCCTGAAGTCCTCTCCCGGACCTCCCAAAAACACCGTCCTGGTTATGTCCGAACAGTAGCCATTCAACCTGACTCCGGCATCTATTATAACCGGCTCGTTCCTCCCAAGTTTGCGGTCTGTGGGCACGGCATGGGGCAGGGCGCTGTTGGGGCCGGATGCAACAATCGGAGGGAAAGACAAGCTTTCTGCTCCGCCATGGCGAGCGAGGGCCTCAATCTTCCATGCCACCTCCTTTTCTGTCATGCCAGGTTTGAGCTTCGCAATAATTTCATTCAAGATCTCCGAAATCAAATCCGCAGCATCTTCTATAGCCTTGATCTCCTCTTCGTCTTTTACCTCGCGCATCTTTTCAACGAGACCGTTTAGGGGAACAAGAACAACTCCCGGTGAGAGGTCCTTGAGCTTTTCGGTAAACCCCTTATGTAATCCCCAGGTCAGATAATTTTCCTCAAAACCGAGCCTTTTTGTTCCCATACCCTGTATCAGCCCGGGCAAATCCTCGACCAAACCCTGTTTTAGGATCTGAACCTCAAAATCAATCGCCTCTTTTTCTGCTTCTAAGACGTATCTTGAGTCAGTAACCAGCAGAGATCTGGCGTTGTTTATCAGAAGGGACCCTGATGACTCTGTGAATTGGGGGTCTTCTGCCTTGAATCCTGATAAATATCGCCGGTTTTCAGGGTGAATGACCCATGCTGTATCACAATCCCCCATGGAGATCTCTTTCAGACGTTGCCTCAGAGCAGCCAAACGTTTAGAATAGATTGATTTTTCCATGCATCCCTTTTATGTAAGGGTCCCCCCGCCTGTGGCGGGGATCTTCGACAGTGTCCAAAGTTCAAGATTCCCAACATAGATGCTTTTGCTTCATGTTGGTTTTACTCTAACAGAATTGTGTGCCGATTGCAATTGTGGATCATTGGGCAGTGTCTTGTTGACAGAATCAATGCCAACTGTTACTAAAATCTGACATTAGGAAAGGAGATTGATACGGTTTTCACATGGCTCAGGGGAAAATAGTCGAATATATTGATCAAGGGAGATTTGTCTGCACAGTCTGCCTGCAGGATAAGGGTAACAGGCTGCATCTGTTGACACCCTCAAATCGTGAGGTCAATCTATCGCACAAAAGGATAATGCTCATTTCAGAAGCCACCATTGATATTTCACGATCAAGGGAAGACCTGCTGGAAAGACTCAAACAGAAGGAGGAGAAAAGGATCAGGCTGAAAGAGGAGATTGAGGTAAAGGACCTTTGGGAACTGGTCCAGGATGAAGATGAGACCTTTGACCACAAATATCTTGCTCATCTGGTCTTTGGTGAAACAGTTACAGAAGATCACTTCTCCGCCCTTATGCGTGCCCTCTTTGAAAATCGTTTATATTTTAAGATGAAGAACGGGCAATTTTTGCCCTACTCAAAGGAAAAGGTCGAACAAATAATCAGGCAGCGAGAGGAAGAGGCCGCAAAGGCGGAAAAGCTCAGGCAGGGAAGCGATTGGTTGAAGGAGATTCAAGAGGGGAATAAGCCAAACGATCCACCCTGCAAGGCGGATATTGTTCATTTACTCATTCAATTGGTACTATACGGAAATGATTCGCCTGATTTCAAATACGGCAAGGAACTCCTTTTAAACGCCGGCATATCAGATATCCGGCAGGCAAGGGTCCTGCTCGTTAAGTTAGGCGAGTGGGAAGAAGATGAGAATCTGGATCTGTTGAGGTCGGGTGTTGAGACCACATTCACCCAGGCTCAATTAGAGGCATCTGCCCGTTTGACCGGTCAACAGGCCGATTTGGCAGGTCGCGAAGACCTCAGGGATCTGCCCTGTCTAACGATTGATGGGCCTTTCACTCAAGATTTTGATGACGCCATAAGCTTCAAGATGGTTGGAGATGAGCTGCACGTCGGTGTGCATATCGCCGATGTGGCAGGGGCCATTTCAGCGGATAGCATCCTTGATCTGACCGCTGCCGAAAGGGCTTCATCTCAATATCTGCCGCGAAGACATATACCAATGCTCCCCGAAGATCTATCGAGAGACGTGCTCAGCCTGAGGCAGGGCCGCGACAGTAATGCAATTTCTCTTTTAGCCCGTTTTGACAAGGCCGGGGCATTGCTTGATTACAGGTTTGCCCCCACTGTCATTCATGTTGCGCAGCAGCTTATATATGAAGATGTTAATGAGATATTAGAAGGAGACCCCCTGTTAAAAGAAATGCATCGATTCAGCCAACGGCTGGGCCACAAAAGGATGGACATAGGGGCCTTGAATCTTTCACTCCCTGACCTGGAAGTGAGGTTTGATGGAGAACTCTCCTTAGAATTGGTTGAACAGGACACGCCTTCCCGAATAATTGTAGCAGAATTCATGATCCTCTATAACTGGCTTGCTGCAAAATTTTGCATTGAAAACCAGATCCCAATTTTATTCAGGACCCAGGCCGATCCCAATGAAAGATTGCCTTTGGATGAAAAGGGGTATCTCTACTATGTGTTCCAGCAACGGCGAAAATTAAGTCCTCTTCATATCCGAACCAAGCCAGGCCCCCACAGTGGGTTGGGCGTGGAAATGTATATACAAGCCACATCTCCCATAAGAAGATAC
This sequence comes from Desulfobacteraceae bacterium, assembly GCA_030611815.1. GTDB lineage: Bacteria > Desulfobacterota > DSM-4660 > Desulfatiglandales > Desulfatiglandaceae > Desulfacyla. The sequence goes on along the minus strand of JAUWPC010000201.1, from coordinate 368 downwards.
CATGATCTTGTCAACCAGCGCCAGATACATAATCATCTTTTACAAAAAGAACTCATTTACGATGAGAAAAGGCTGAAAGAGATTAGGATATCTACTGAGCCTATTATAAAGAGCCTGGCGATAATAAAACGAAACCGTATTCGCTACTGGATACTGAAATATCTCTGGCAGCACCGTGGCAAGAAATTAAAGGCCCTGGTACTTGATGAATTCAAAAGCAAATATCGTATTGTCCTGACAGACTTTCATATGTTAGCTGACATAAAGCGCCAAGACGGCATTATCCTCAGCCGGGGGCAGGAAATCTTAGTCGAAGTTAAGAAGGCTGATCCGTGGGATGATATTATAAACCTTGAATATATAGATGA
>JAUWPC010000053.1 GCA_030611815.1 Desulfobacteraceae bacterium | reverse complement strand
AAACTAAAATTAATCTGCAAACATTATGCCACTATTTATCAGGGTTCTTCTATTGTTAACTATTGGAAATTTCAGGAAAAAAAATCAGGAGAATATGAAGAATCGTAAGCATATATGCAGAAATGCATGATAACGCAATTTGTTTAGGAGAAAGTCATTAAGTACAATAAGTTAGCTGCTTTGCCATTTTGCATACAGATATGCTGTAACGCATAGTTAATGTCTGAACGAAAACTGTCTTTTTGGCTCCCGCCTCGGCGGGACGTCAGACTCAAATTTTATCCCGCTTTTTGGCGGGACTCGAAATACTCAATGTATTCCTGCGGTTAAAATTATCGTCTTCTTTGATCTGAACAAAAAATCCTAGTTTTCGTTCGGAAACTTAGTGGCGCAGGATTTTGTACTTCTTGGCCTTTCTTGATACGGTGGATTGATTGACTCCTAAAATTTGAGCTGCTTTTGAAATGGTACCGTGGGTGGATATTGCTTTACGGATGATTTCCTCTTCAAATTTGGCTACAGCCTCTGTCAGCGGAAGGGATTTGCCTAATTCTCCATACAGTGAGCTGCGGCTTTCCTCTTTAACGCCTGGCGGGAGGTCCTTCAGGCTGATAACGTCTTCGTCGCTCAGGATGGCCATCCGCTCAACCATGTTCATGAGTTCCCTCACATTACCGTAAAAAGGGTATTTCATTAAGGTTTCGTAAACCTCCGGCGAGATCAATTTGCGATTTCCCGTGGTCTCAATGCTCTCCTGCAGGAAATGGTCAATCAGGGGAATGATGGCCTCCTTCCTTTCACGCAACGGCGGAATGTGTAAAGGGATTACATTCAATCTAAAAAAGAGATCTTCCCTGAAGTTTTTCTCCCTGACCATCTGCTTAAGATCCCGGCTTGTAGCGGTAAGAAGACGAAGATCCATTGAACGGGGAGTGGTCCCACCCAACCGGGTGACCTCTTTATCCTCCAGGACATCCAGGAGTTTAACCTGCAGATTCAACGGAAGCTCCCCGATCTCATCTAAGAATACTGTTCCGCCGTTTCCTACTTCCAAAAGCCCTGCTTTTCCTCCGGTTCGAGCTCCGGTAAAGGCCCCCTTTTCGTACCCAAAAAGTTCGCTCTCCATGAGATTTTCCGGAATGGCGCCGCAGGATATCTTTATAAATGGCCCATCTTTTCTTTGGCTCATTTTGTGGATGAGTCGGGCCAAGAGGCTTTTCCCCACACCTGATTCCCCTGTTATCAATACCGTTGCATCCACTTGGGAGACCTTAACAGCCTGTTTCAGCGTTGCGCGAAAGGCCTCACTCTTTGCAATAAGTTCATGTGAGGCAGCTTTTAAGTTCTGAAGTTCCTCTAATTCCTCCTGATACCGGGAAGAGATCTTACGAGTCTCCTCCAGCTCGAGATGAAGCTGATTTAGCTCGGTAATATCTCTTACATTGGTTACTACTAATGAAATCTTCCCCTTTTTGTCAAAGATAGGATTTCCGGTCACGATAACGTGTTTATCCCCCGCAATATCCTGCATGATTGTGACAGGTTCGCGCAGACGAAGGACTTCCAGGGTGACGGATCTGTCCAGAACTCCTTCTTGAACAAGGTCTCTCATGTTACGACCGATTAGGTCTTCTCGTTTCAATCCGGAGATTCTTTCATAGGCCTGATTTACACGTAGGGTATTTGCCTCGCCATCCGTAATATACAGCCCGTCGTAGGAGGACTCTATGATTGCGTCTAACTGCATGGTCAATTGTTTGAACGATACTAACTCAGATGAGATTTTTTCGTATTCGGAAATATCCTGAAAGATGCTTAAGACGCCTATAATTTGTCCTTTGAAAGCAATTGGAGTTCTATTGGCGATGATTATAGATTCGCCAATCGTGATCTTCTTGTTAAGCTGAGGTAGGCCTGTTTTGAGAATCATACGCATATCGTGCCAGGCTTCCTCAGAGATGGAGCTGATATGCTGTCCGACCAAGTCCGATTCCGGGATTGCCAGCACGTCCCGGGCTACTTGATTAAAAAGATGTATGGCGCCGGTTATGTCGACGATGACTATTCCGTTTCGCGCTGAATCCAGGATTTCCCGGAATGGATCGAGCTGTCCCCAAAAAAATACTTCCGGTTCCATTGGGTCTCCCTCGGCGGCATTAGGAGGCTGTCAGAGAATGAGAGATTTTTTGCAAGGTCAAGAAAATAGCCATTCTCGGACAGCCTCCTAATCAGATGAGCAAGTAAGGTGTTTTTTAAATGGGTAAGAGGAAATGGGTTCCTTTTCTCCGGGGAGGAGTATAGGGGAAATTAGACCTGTAGGGCAAGGATAAAAGAAGAAAACCTATGCGACTTCGCGCCTTTGTGTAAGACGATATCTTTATGAAGGTGTATTATTTTCGGGTATTTGTCCTATTTTTGACATTGCTGTAAACGCGAGATAAATCTGGTTGACACACGAAGATGGGTGTGGTAAAGACGCAGAACATTTGTCTGGCACCATTTTTCATCTCCTGTATCGAGGGCTCCTTGGCTTCAAAGAAAATCAACATATTCTTAGTGCCTGATGGCAAAGGTTGTGTGAGGCAGATCAGACTTCCTAAGTCCCTCCCTTTTTTCATAATACCCCTCCTTATCATTTGCGCTGCCTTCCTTTTCTGGATCATTCATGATTATAGAGGAATTAAGGCGAAGGTTCCCCAGTTGACAGAATTGCAAAAAGAAAACGTTCTCCAGAAGGAACAGATTCTTTACATGGCCCGGCGAATTGATCAGGTTACCGAGGAGATGAATGAACTGAGGAAGCTGGATCATAAGTTAAGAGTCATGGTAAACTTAGAAACAGGGGAGGGGGATGAGCAATTCAAGGGAGTGGGAGGATCGGACCCGGCCTTGCTCGATCCTAAGAAGACCCTAACAAAGGTTGACCGCGAATTGGTGCGTGCCATGCACCGCTCATTGGACAACCTCAACAGCGATATCAATTCAAGCAAAGAGGATAAGGCCGGGCTCCAGGAATTCCTCGAAAACCAGAAGATGCTACTTGCCTCTACTCCCTCCATCCGGCCGACAAAGGGGTGGCTCAGTTCCCGTTTTGGATACCGGATATCTCCTTTTACGGGCAAGAAGGAGTTTCACAAAGGGCTCGATATCTCGACGAGGATGGGCGCCCCAATAGTTGCAAGCGCAGACGGAACCGTGTCATTTACCGGGTGGGACCGGGGGTACGGCAGGGTTGTTGTTATCAAACACGGTTATGGTTTGAAGACCAAATACGCTCACCTGAAAAAGTCCCTCGTAAAAAAAGGCCAGTATGTGAAACGAGGCGAAACAATCGGCCTGGTAGGCAATTCCGGCAGGACTACCGGCTCCCACCTTCATTACGAAGTTCACCTAAATGGGGTCCCTGTAAACCCTCTCCGTTACGTCCTCAATTAGTGCCTGAACGAAATAACATCCCTATTTCATAATCTTAATCATAATCTTAATCTTACTCAAAATGATTATGATTAAGATTATGATTAAGAGTATGAATCCAAAAACAACCCCGCCTCTGGCGGGGTCAAATGTAGCACTTATTTCGTCCTAATTTGTGTGAGTTTTTAAATCCAAAATCGTGCCTGAACCACGCCAAGGCGTGGTTTTCGTTCAGACACTAATTAGTTTTTCCTGTCAGTTTCTTTCAGGCGACACAGGTTCAGAGCTGACTTGCGATAAATCCTTGATTTTTTTGTGGCAAAGTTTTTTAATAACCCAAGCCGTGGCCATGCCCGGCAAATCTCGATAATTTGGTAATGGATAATGTTTGGAAAAATGATAAAGGGTATTTTCGGCAGTAAGAACGAACGGGAACTCAAGCTGATGGCCCCCCTGGTCGATAAGATAAACCAGTTGGAGCCGGATTTTAAGGCCCTGACAGATGAACAACTCCTTGCAAAGACAGCAGAATTCAAGGGAAGGCTTTCACAGGGAGAGACCTTGGATGATCTCCTCCCTGAGGCATTTGCCACTGTAAGAGAGGCATCTGTAAGGAGCTTGGGCATGAGACACTTCGACGTGCAGTTGATCGGAGGGATCGTGCTTCACCAGGGCAGGATTGCTGAAATGAAGACAGGCGAGGGCAAGACCCTGGCCGCCACTCTCCCGCTTTACCTCAATGCCCTGGCAGGCCGAAGCGCCCACTTGGTGACGGTCAATGATTACTTGGCGCAACGAGATGCAGAATGGATGGGGGGAATCTATAAGGCCCTGGGACTTTCAGTGGGTGTGATTGTGCACGGGATGGATGACCTGGAAAGAAAGAGGGCCTATGAATGTGATATCACCTATGGAACCAACAACGAGTTCGGGTTCGATTATCTCCGAGACAACATGAAGTTTGACCATGTCGATTTTGTTCAGAGGGAGTTCTTTTATGCCATTGTGGACGAGGTAGACAGCATTCTCATCGATGAAGCCAGGACCCCTTTGATCATCAGCGGGCCTGTAGAACATAGCGAAAACAAGATTTACGAGGAGGTCAAGCCGCTTATAATCAATCTCAGGAATAAGCAGGGGTCTATCATCCGTTCCCTTCTGAAGGACGCGCGCCAGTCTCTTGACGGCGAGGATACGGATGAAAGGACGATCGAAACTCTGCTTCAGATCAAAAGGGGGGATCCAAAGAACCCCGTATTCTTAGATATTGTGGCCAAGAACCAGGCGTTGAAAAAACAGATCGACACGACAGAGAGCATGCTGAGATCGCAGAAGATATTGGCCGACCTGGACCAGGACCTTTTTTGCACCATTGATGAGCGGAGTAACGCGGTGGAACTCACCGAAAAGGGTATTGACCTGCTCTCGAAGAGTGATCTCGGTGAGTTTGCTCTCCCTGACTTAGACAATGAGAGTCACAATATTCGAAATGACGAGAACTTGAGCGACGCGGAGAAGGACGAACGTCTAAGGGAGCTTGAAGATGGGTTCATGAGGGCATCTGACCTCCTCCACTCCACCCAGCAGCTTATCAAGGCCTACTGGTTGTTTGAGAAGGATGTCCACTATGTAAACAAAGATAATGAGATCATGATCGTAGATGAGTTTACCGGCCGTATGATGCCCGGCAGGCGCTGGAGTGATGGTCTGCACCAGGCAGTGGAGGCCAAGGAGGGGGTGAAGGTTGCCGGGGAAAACCAGACCTTGGCTACGGTGACCTTCCAGAACTTCTTTCGCATGTATGAAAAGCTTGCCGGCATGACCGGCACTGCCGATACTGAGGCGGCTGAATTCAACAATATCTATAAGTTAGAGGTGATCGTTATCCCTACTAACGAGGATATGATCCGTATTAATTTTCCGGACGCGATCTACAAAACCGAGAGGGAGAAGTTTGAGGCTGTTTGTAACGAGATCAGGGAGCTTCATGAAAAGGGCCAGCCGGTCCTGGTGGGCACTATCACCATCGAGAAGTCGGAGATGCTTAGCAGGATGCTTAAACGGGCAAATATCCCCCACTCTGTGCTCAATGCCAAACAGCATCAGAAAGAGGCCGAGATTATTGCAAACGCAGGCCAGGCAAAGACCGTGACAATCTCTACCAATATGGCCGGCAGGGGAACGGATATTGTCTTAGGGGAGGGAGTTCGGGAGTTGGGCGGACTCCATATCTTAGGGACCGAGAGGCACGAGAGCCGGCGGGTGGACAACCAGCTCAGGGGCCGATCAGGCAGGCAGGGCGATCCCGGCACCTCCCGTTTCTATCTCTCTCTTGAAGATGATCTCCTCAGGATCTTCGGTTCTCAAAGGATCTCCTCCATTATGGAACGTCTTGGCATGGAAGAGGGCGAGCCGATCGAACATAACCTGATCTCCCGTGGTATTGAAAAGGCCCAGAAAAAGGTGGAGGCCCACAATTTCGATATGAGAAAGCATCTCCTTGAGTATGATGACGTGATGAACAAGCACCGGGAGATTATCTATTCCCTTAGGAAAGATATCTTGGAAGGTCATGGGACCGGTGAAATCGTCGAGAATATGATCGATGACAAGGTGGAGGGCCTGGTTGAGCAGTGGATTGACCCCAACGAACACCCTGAAGAGTGGAACATCAAGGATCTCAAGGGTAATATCACCAGGTTGTTCGGTTTCCGGTTAAAGTTGGGACCGGAGGATATGGGGGAAGAGGAGTTTGACGCCCTGAAGATGGAGGACCTTCCGGATCTCATAAAGAAAGAGGTCAGGTCGGTTTACGAAGAGAGAGAGAAGCAGTTCGGAAAGGAAGAATTGGAGCACCTTGAGCGTTTTATCATGCTCCAGATCATAGACGACAAATGGGTGGCCCATCTTCAATCCATGGATCACATGAAAGAGGGCGTTGGTCTTCGTGGTTACGGTCAACTCGATCCCCTCAAGGAGTACCAGAAGGAGGGCTTTGCCCTCTTTGGGGAGCTCATGGATCATATCCGGGAAGAGACCTTAAACATGCTTTTCAGGGTTCAGATCGTAAGACAAAGACCCGAAGAGGAGCGCAAACGGAAGAAAAAGACCCTGAACTTGAGCCACGGAGGAGATGATGCAGGGCCGATCACGGTCCGGCGTAAAGAGAAAAAGATCGGGAGAAACGCCCCTTGTCCCTGCGGCAGTGGCAAGAAATACAAGAAGTGTTGCGGGGCCGGTAAGTAAGACATTGAATATTGAATATTGACGATTGATTATTGAAAAACCTGAAACGTGAAATTGGATGGTGAAAACGTGAAACCCGTAACTTCAAACTGGACCATTGAATGACCGCTATATGACGAATGGAGACCTTTGAAAAATGTTCAATTTTGGTCAAGATCAAGGAAGACGAAAATTTCAACCACAGGAATATATTGTATATTTCGAGGATTGAAATTTGAGTCTGACGCCGAGATTGGCCAAAAGGGGGCGTTTTTCAGAGGTCTCCAATGATCACGGAATGTTATGGATGAAGAGAAACACATTGTGCAGGGTTTTAAGGCCTCGGCCGTGGTTGCCGGGCTGAAAAAAGGCGACGCCCTTGATGTCGCTCTGATTGTGTCGGATAGGGAGGCAGCAGCGGCAGGGATATTTACCACCAACAAGGTCAAGGCAGCTCCGGTTATCCTGTCTGAGAGACACCTTAAAAACGGAAAGGCCCGGGCCATCATTGCAAATGCGGGGAATGCCAATGCCTGTACCGGCGACGCAGGACTCAATGACGCCCGCAGGACAACAGAGCTTGTAGGCCAGGGATTAGGGATTAGAGCTGAGGATGTCCTGGTCGCCTCCACGGGGGTTATCGGGGAACAGTTGGATATGCACCTGATTGCGGGGGCAATTCCAGAATTGGCAAAAACCCTCTCCTCAGACGCTGTGCCCTTGGCTGCCCAGGCAATTATGACCACGGATTCATTTCCAAAGATAAGCAGCTTTGAGGGGTGGGCAGGGGGGCACTCCTATCGAACCATAGGGATTGCAAAGGGGGCCGGCATGATTATGCCTGATATGGCCACCATGCTCTGCTTTATCCTGAGCGATATAAGTATTGATTCCGATGACCTTAAAAGCGCGCTTCTTTCCTCGGTGGAAACCACGTTTAACCGGATCTCTGTGGATGGGGACACCAGCACCAACGATACGGTTCTGGCAATGGCCAACGGTCTTGCAGGAAACGGAGACCTTAGAGGGGAGGATTATGATATCTTCGCTGAAGGGTTGAGAAACGTTATGTGGGACCTGGCCCGGATGATCGTTCGAGACGGGGAGGGCGCCACTAAACTGGTCAGTGTTGAGGTAAAGAATGCATTTTCTCCTTCGGATGCCCTAAGAGCCGTCAGGACGGTAGCTAACTCAAGTCTCGTCAAGACCGCCCTTTATGGCCAGGATCCCAACTGGGGGAGGATCATGGCGGCATTAGGAAGGGCAGAAATAGAAATGAGAGAGGATCGCGTGGACATATGGATTGATGATGTCCGGATCGTTGCCAAGGGCCTGGGAAGAGGCGCTGAGGCGGAAAAGCTCGCAGCAGAAATAATGACCCGAAATGAATTCTCCCTCACGGTCGATCTCCATCAGGGGGGGTATCATGACAGGATGCTCACCTGCGATCTCACCCATGAATATGTGACAATAAATGCGGATTACCGGACCTGAGTGCCCTTGAAACTGGAAACTTGAAATTCGAAACTTGGTTCTTGATCATTGTTTGGGGCACCCCCAAAAAAGCTGAACCGTGAACTCAAAACAAGGAATTTACCTGTCAAGGTTTTATAAACGTTCACAGGTTCAGAGCAATCTTTCTAAAGCTAACTACTGACAATATTTTGCAATTTTTACCCCGTGAAATGCCCCTATTTTTTCTGTTTCACTGGGACCCAAATTTATAAATTTGCAATAAGAAAGCTATCTCATCCCTTAACCTCTGAACCCTGAACCCTTTGGACCGGTGGATGGTTACTCATTGATTTACCCATCACGGGTTTATCGTATTTCCAGTTTCGAGTTTCAAATTTCAACACACGAGGAGGCCATGTTTGCAGTAATCATGTGTGGGGGTTCCGGGACGCGCTTCTGGCCCGCAAGCCGGAGGCAGAGGCCGAAACAGTTTCTGGATATCACAGGTAAAGGGCCTATGGTGGTTGAGACCTGCAACAGGCTGGACTCCGTTGCCCGTGACGAAGAGATAATCCTTGTCTTGGGAGAGAAGCATCTCGAAGAGGCTAAGGATCTATTTAAGGGTAGAGGAGTGCATATTCTTGCAGAGCCTGTGGGGAGGAATACTGCTCCCTGTATCGGATTGGGCGCTGTATATGCAAGGCATTTGGGGTGCGAGGGACCGGTGGCCTTCCTACCTGCAGACCATTTTATCGGGAATCCTTCCAGGTTCTTAGAAGATCTCAGGGCAGCAGAAGAGATTGCAGACAGGGGAGGGATCGTGACCATAGGGATTGTGCCAAACAGGCCCGAGACCGGTTATGGATATATCAGGCGGGATCTGAGCAAAATATATGTGGGTGGGAGACCGGCCTACAAGGTATTGAAGTTTGTTGAAAAGCCCGACTTGGAAAAGGCGCGCGGTTATTTGACAAGCGGTGAATATTACTGGAACGGGGGTATCTTTGTTGCTAAGCCTGAAACCATTTTAAAGGAAACAAAGGAACAGCTTCCTGAGCTTTACGAAGGCTTGCAGAGATTGGCAAGGTCATTGGAGAGCGGGGAATTTGAGGAGAAGTTGAAAGATGTTTATGGCGCCCTGACAGGGATCTCCTTTGACTATGGTATCATGGAAAATACCAAAGAAGAGGTTTATGTGATTCCCTCTGAGTGTGGGTGGAGCGATGTGGGTTCGTGGGAGTCCCTATATGAACTGAGGGCACCTGAACAGGATAAGGAACAGAATCTGGTTGAGGGCGAAACCATCCTTATGGAGTGTGAAAAGAGTTTCGTATCAGGTCGCGCCGGACGTTTAGTGGCTTGCCTGGGGCTTAAAGACACTCTAATCGTGGATACGCCCGATGCCCTGTTAGTGGCTGATATGAATCGATCGCAGGATATTCGAAAGATAGTTGAAATGTTAAAAGAGATGGGGAAGGATAAAATGTTATAAAGTTTTATATTTCATTCTCGCCAATATTACCCGGACTTCTCCTCCTCTGGAACGGAGAATTTTCTTTTGGGCAGTGATGTCAAAAAGCTCCGACATCTGCCTGAAGAATTCCATGCTTGTCTTTCTAACCCCCTCGGCCAGTATGATCTCTCCCGAAGGCCTTAGGTAGGTCTTAAAGAGCTTTAGGATAGGTTGATAATCCTTTTTCTTATATATCACCTCCGAACCTATAATGTAGTCAAATAACCCCTCTAACCGTGGTTTGCTCCAGTCTAATTCAGTAATTTCAAGGCCTGCGTCATCTGCGGTGAGATTAGCACGCGCATTGGCCCTGGCAAAATTGAGAGCATCGGGATTGTATTCGGTCATGGTAACACGATGTCCGAAGGCAGAGGCAACAACGCCTACCACACCCATACCGCATCCGATTTCAAGAAAGCGTTTTTCCGAGTCGACCGGCATCCCGGCCAGATAGTCTGACAATATAATGGAGGCTTCCCATATCTTGGACCATAGGGGAAAATTGCGGAAGAGATCCCCGGGGTCAAGGAATTTATCAAGGGATTTCGGGACGAAAAAACGAAAATGTCGGTCCTTGATCGCGAGGTCGGAGGTGTCAGTTTCATATTCCTGGCGGAAAGATTCGAGGGAAAACATGGGGTAAAGGTTACCTCCTAAAAATCTGCGTAGTTTTTGGTAATGGGGTTACCCTTTAAAAATCCCTATGTCAAGCGTTCATCCCGCCTTTATTGATTATGTTCTTTCAATGTTTGACGAACTCTGACTGCGGAGAGCGCACCATCACAAGAGTTTACAATCATTTGGTGTATGTGGTAACATTAACAACCATTTGCTCATGCGGAAGATCTATGAAGAACAGGTCTTAAATGTCAGGGAATAGCGGTAGGCTAAAGGAGGCGGGATAGCTGATGATTAACCGATTCAAAGGAGGTAATGGACAATGAGAGAACTGGAAACTTTTTTCAAAACTGTTAGTGATGGCCTGAGGGCCCTGGCCCAGGGGGTTGATGCAATAGCCAAAAAACTGGAAGGTCTTGCTGATGTTCGGAATGGGCAGAGGTATAAACCCGTGACCAAATATAAGCCCGATCGTAAAGCCAAGGCTGAAACCCCAAAAGCGAAAACAGCCGGAGAAAGAGCGAAGAAAACCACTCCTCAAGGGAAAAAAAGAACCGCCGCATCCGATATTGTGTACGAGATCTTTAGCAGCGCAAAGGGCCCTGTGGATTTCGCTATATTGGTTGAGAAAACCGGTTTTGAAAAGAAAAAACTACACAACATCCTTTATAGACTCAAGAGTCAAGGCAAAATAAGGAGTGTGAGTCAGGGCGTGTATTCGAAGGTGACGTCATAATTTAAAGTGATCTATGGACAATATTTTATCAGAAAAACATCGAGTAGTACGCCGGTCGGTTCGCAGGTTTTGTGAACGCGAACTTCAACCAATTGCCAAAGAAATTGATCAGGAAGCACGCTTTCCATGGGAAGTTGTAGAGAAGATGGGCAGGTTGGGATATTTTGGAATTCAGGTTCCAAAGGAATTAGGTGGGGCCGACCTGGATTCCCTCAGCTATGCCATTATCATTGAGGAGATCTCAAGGGTCTGTGCAAGCCTCGGGCTCTGTGTGACCGTGCACAACAGTGTGGCAGTTTATCCCATACTGGCCTTTGGATCGGAAGAGCAGAAAACAAAATGGATTCCTCCGCTTGCCCGCGGCGAAAAAATCGGGGCGTTTTGTCTAACAGAGCCTAATGCCGGATCAGACGCAACCGGGATTGAGTCAACTGCCATTAAAGACGGGGATAACTATGTGGTGAATGCCAACAAGGTTTTTGTGACCAATGGCGGTGTTGCTGATATCTGCCTGATGTTTGTTCAGACCAATCCCGGTGCTGATCGAAAAGAGATGAGCGTCGTGGTTGCTGAACGGGGCACGACCGGGTTTGTGGTTGGGGATCTTGAAGACCTATGCGGAATGCGGGCAAACCCGGTAAGCTCCATCCGCCTGTACGACTGCCGGGTGCCTGTGAAAAGTTTGTTGGGCAAAGAGGGCCAGGGGCTGAGAATCGGTCTTACAGCGCTGGATACGGGAAGGATGGGAATCGCGGCCCAGTCGGCCGGAATTGGTCAGGCGGCACTCGAGGAGTCGCTTCGGTATGCCAGGCAGCGCCGCCAGTTCGGGGTCCCGATTGAAAGGCATCAGGCTATTCAGTCTATGATTGCGGATATGGCCACGCTTGTAGATGCTGCCAAGCTCATGACCTATCGTGCTGCCGCTCTCCGCGATAAGGGAAAACCCTTTTCCCAGGAATCGGCCATGGCAAAGCTTTTTGCGTCTGAAGCTTCCTCTAAAATAACTGATATGGCCGTTCAGATCCACGGGGGATATGGATATTCAAAGTCGTATCCTGTGGAGCGGTATTACCGCGATGCCCGTGTGACGAGGATTTATGAAGGGACTTCAGAGATACACCGGATGGTGATTGCCAGGGGACTGATGAGATAGATGATAGATGATTGTTGATTGATGATTGAAGGGATAGAGTACTGAAGGGAGTATGCAGTAGGGAGTAAGGAGTAGGCAGGGGTTGGAAGTTGGAACAAGATGAATCCCGCTGCGGCGGGACTGTCAGCGGGACCAAAGCGTGCAACGTCGAATGAAAAAACCAACTTTAGGCACTTGAAACTTTAGGCACTTTAGTTCACTTCCCCGCTACAAGCGGGATAAATAGGCACTTAATCATGCATACTATAGTCTGTATCAAATCGGTAATCGTAAAGGCGCCTGAGGCCGGCATGGTCCGTTCCCATGATTCGACTGAATTGAATCCCTTTGACAGACCGGTCTTGGAGACGGCTCTTCGTATCAAGGAAGACCGAGGAGGAATAGTGACCGCACTTTCCATGGGGCCTGAATCGAGTATCTCCGCTCTCTCTGAGGCAAGGGCCATGGGAGTTGACCGGGGCGTTCTGGCCTGCGATCCGGCCCTTGCAGGATCTGATACCCTTGCAACCTCAACTGCACTCGCTGCCGCCATAGGCAAACTGAGGCCTTTTGATCTGGTCCTGTTCGGCACAAGGACCTATGACAGTGATACAGGCCAGGTTGGGCCCCAGGCTGCGCTGCTCCTCGGTATTCCCTTAGTAACCCAGGTTCACTCAATCGAGCATAGAGACTCCGGCCTTTATGTTGAACGAACTGCAGACGGTTTTATTGAGAAGTTCGAACTTTCATTCCCTGCCGTACTCACCATTCATCCGGCCTCAGTTCAGCCGAGGGACATTGACCTGGCTGGAA
>JAUWPC010000350.1 GCA_030611815.1 Desulfobacteraceae bacterium | reverse complement strand
ATTTACGGCCACGCAGTATGCCCTCCTCAGCAGTCTCATGGGTGTGCCTCGTGTATTAGCATCAGCCCCCACTGGCTTTCTTGCCAAGAGCTTAGGCTGGGAGAGCTTTTTTATCGCCTGCACCCTGATTGCCATCCCCGGGATGTTGCTCCTGCTGAAATTTGCGCCATGGCGCCAGTCATCCGTGAGTGGAACTTGATGCTGGTAGCTGGTTACCGGGGGAGGAATTTAGCTCGAATGTGCGGCGCCTGAAAAGACTTGACTTTGGAGAATGAAAAGGTCAAATTTGATAAAATATCAATTAACGTACTGGAACTTTTGTGAATCACATTGTCTATTATTTAGAGCTCGGCCATGATGAAATTAATGATCTCCCAGGAAAGATAGAAGGATTTGTTTGAAGATGCAGGGGGAAAAGAGTCTTTGAAAGATGTCCTTGAATAATGAAGAATTGAAAAAATATTGGATTGATAGTTCCAATAACGATTTTCAGGCAATGCTACACTTGGTGGAAAAGGGTGATTTCACATGGTCGCTCTTTATCGGTCATTTGGTCATCGAAAAATTATTGAAAGCCTGGTACGTTCAAACCACCTCTAAGACGCCACCGTTTATCCATGACCTGATGCGTTTAGCTGAAAAGGGCGGTCTGTCGTTGAGTGACGAGCAAAAAGACATTTTGGATACAATATCCGCTTTCAACATCATGGCAAGGTACGACGATTATAAGATGGAGTTTCATAGGAAGTGCACAAAAGAATTTACTGAGAAATGGGTTAATCATATTAGGGAGTTTAGACGATGGATAAATGGAAAGCTTCTGATGTAGCCAGGAGATATGTCGCTTTTATCAAGGAGCAACATCCCGACATTAAAAAGGTTTATCTGTTTGGGTCATGTGCTAAGGGTGTTATTGGAGCAGATAGTGACATAGATTTGGCCATTATTTTTGAAAACCTCTCTGATACTTTTGACATGCAGGTTCAGTTGATGAAACTCAGAAGAAGATTTGATACCAGAATTGAACCCCACGCATTTAGGGAGTCCGATTTCGATGTTTCTAATCCGCTTGTCAGAGAAATCCTAACAACCGGCCTGGAAGTTGTTTGAGTCAAGACGTCATTTCAAACCTCGATACCCAATGGAATTGGGATCAAGTCTACGAGCGACATTTTTCAGATATTTGATTGATTCCGGGGGAAGGTTTGTCTTGACCTCCTGGGAAAATTGCTCTCGCCCACTCCCTCCGGTCGTTAGAGCTCACAGAGATCACTGAGAAAAACAAGAAACTTCTCCGGTTGTGACCGTATGTCCTGAACTATGCTCTATGCACTATGCGCTCTGCGCCTCCCGGCATCTCAATAACCCGCATTGATTTCCACCTGCCACCAAGGAACCGAAAAAAGAACATAAAACTGAGCACGATGACATAGGCTGAAAAATTGACCCAGGGAACCATGAGCCCGTACCCTAATACAACCACGGCCAGGTAGGTGGGAATAACAAGGACGAGGGCAGACACTATCACGACCATGAACATGACATAGCGCGTGTCCCCGGCGCCCTTTATTGCAGAGGAAAATATCAGGTTCATGGTGTCGAAGATGGAGTAAAGCGCAACAAATCTGAGGAGAACGACAGCAATCCTGTAGATTTCAGCAAAACGCTCAGGGTTGGCCTTAGCGGCAAACGGCAAGACAAAGATGTCAGGGATGAGCACGTAGGCTGCGGCAAAAATTGTCATATAGGTAAAGGCCATATGGAATCCCGAGTATACGCTCATCTGTGCCAGATCGGGGCGGTTCCTCCCGAGGTGCTGACCCACGAGGACGGATATGGCTATGCCCGAACCTATCATCGGCATAAAGGCTAATGTGCTGATATTCAATGCTATGTTGGTGGCTGCAAGGCTTATGGTTCCTAAGCGGCCTACCAGAAGGATGAACATAGTAATGCCGGCCATATCCAAGAAGAACTGCACACCTGAAGGAAAACCAAAGCGAAGCAGCCTCAAAAGCATTTCTTTTTCCGGCTTCCATCCCTTAATGGTTTGATATGTCCGGTTATGGTCTGCGGTGCAGATAAGGGCAAGGAACGCGAGAAACGAGAATATGCCTGAAAACACGGTCGCTATTCCAGCGCCTTTGATCCCCATTTCAGGAAAACCCCAGTTCCCGAATATCAGGGCATAGTCCATGATCAGGTTTACAGCAGTGGCAAGGGCATTTACCCACATTACCGGCCACGTTCGCCCCCTCCCTGAGAAGAAACCGGAGAGGGCGGTTGCGGCAATAGCAGGCCCCGCGCCAAGGCAGAGGATTCGGAAATATTCTACTTCATAGCTCTGGGTCAGTGGATCGTGGGCAATTAGACTGAATATGGGCGATGCAAAGGGGATCAGGCATATCAGGACTATACCGCCGAAGATAGATACGTAAACTCCCTGCCAGACAGCAGGCCCGATCCTGTGGAGACTCCCTGCCCCGTAGTATTGGGCCACAAAGGTGCTCACATAGCTGGCCGTGCCGATAAACAGGCTCATAATACAGAAGTTGAGGATGCCTGCCGGTAGAGAGGCGGCTATCGCCTCGGCCGAGTACCAGGAGAGAAACATCCTGTCAACAAAGTGCTGAACAGCCCATGCCCCTGTGCTCAGGATAAGGGGTATGGCTATGACAAGGAATTCACGGTACCCTCCCTCGCTTTTCCATCTCTTTCTGAAATATTGCATATATCCTAACCTGAATAGATTGAAGATTGAATAATGAAGATTGAATATTGGTGGGGCGCGCCTGTGGGTCGGGAGAGCTTTTTTACCGCGTTCACCTTATGGCTATCCCGGGGATATTGTCTCCGCTGGAGTTTAGGCAATAGGACCGCAAGACCTGAATTAGAGACGGTCGCAGGGCATCCGGGCCAGCAGCCTCTCTACCTCGTCATTGATATCCTCAATTTTGAGAGGTCGTTCCAATCCGCAAGACCTGCAGACTACGAACACCCCCGATCATTTCTTTAAAAGTGCGGGCTGACTGCCACATCTGCATATCATCTCATCACCTGCGGGATTATTCATCTTCATAAACACTGGCAATACAACAGAGGAAGGTAGCCCCTTCGGTCTCACTTGCGTTCTTCATGCTGTGGGGTTCCATGCTTGGGATAAAGATAGCATCATTGGGACCGACCGCCCGCTCAGCGGTTTGCTCATCCGTCTCAACATCATAGGAATAAACAGTCAGATGCCCACTGAGGATATACATGGTCTGGACATAGAAATGATTATGAATAGGGATTTCACCACCAGGGCCCACAGTAAAGAATCTGAGACCGTATTCAGGGGAATCTTCAGGCCCGGCCTGGCTCAAC
>JAUWPC010000173.1 GCA_030611815.1 Desulfobacteraceae bacterium | reverse complement strand
ATCATTGGAGACAAGGTTATCGTGGGATATAAAGAAAACGAAATAAGGGAGGCCCTTGGATTATGAATGAGGCAGAAAAACTTTACGAGACGTTAAAGAAAGTTCAAGAGCCCAAGGGCTACTACTTTAACAGCGACAAAGAGCGGGTGATTGAACTCCTTGAGGCCCTCATCGTGAACAGGGAACGCTATGGCTATATGTCCTGTCCGTGCAGACTGGCATCGGGAGATCGCAAAAAGGATCAGGATATCCTCTGTCCATGTGTTTACAGGGAAGACGATGTGAAGGAGTACGGTAGCTGTTATTGCAATTTCTATGTCTCAAGAGAGTGGAATGAGGGAAAGATGCCTCATGAATATGTGCCGGAGAGAAGGCCTCTGGAAAAATCTATCTCCTGAAAGGACATGCTTAACAGAGCCGGAAAAAGAGACATCGAGGTATCGATTTCGGTTGATGCTGTGCCTGCTCTTTGTTCTTGCAGCCCTTTCATCTGGAGGTCACGTGTGCACTGCTGATGCAGAAACAAGAGGGGCTTCAAATCCTTTAATTAATGAAAAAAGCCCTTACCTTCTTCAACACGCCAGGAACCCGGTAAACTGGTATCCCTGGGGTGAAGAGGCATTTCAGAAGGCCAAGCAAGAGGACAAACCGATCTTCCTTTCCATTGGCTATGCCACGTGCCACTGGTGCCATGTTATGGCGCACGAATCCTTTGAAGACGAAGAGGTTGCCCGGATCCTGAATAAGTATTACATCGCCATAAAGGTAGATCGTGAAGAGCGGCCGGACATCGATAAGATCTACATGTCCGTGTGCCAGGCCTTGACAGGGCGCGGGGGCTGGCCCCTCACCATCTTAATGACACCAGAGGGCAAACCTTTTTTTGCGGGCACCTATTTCCCGAAGTCAGGTCGTATGGGGATGCCCGGTCTGATCGATATCCTCAACCAGATCGCTACCATGTGGGAAAAGGACCGGGCGCGGATCCTGAAGGCGGGCCAGGAAATCACTAACGCCATTCAACCCGGCTCAGACCCTGACAGGCCGGTTCGTGTTGTGAGCGTTGACACCCTGAAGAAGGGTTATTCGCAACTTGCCGCACGCTTTGATCCCAAATGGGGCGGGTTTGGCGCCGCCCCCAAATTCCCCACACCCCATCAACTCACCTTTCTCCTGAGATGGCACAGGCGGAGCGCCGATTCCAATGCCCTGAAAATGGTGGAAAAGAGTTTGGATGCAATGCGGCATGGCGGCATCTACGACCAGATCGGGTCTGGTTTTCACCGATATTCGGTGGATGAACAGTGGTTGGTGCCCCACTTTGAAAAGATGCTCTACGACCAGGCCATGTTGGCAATGGCATATATCGAGGCGTATCAGGCAACAGGGAAGACCAGATTCGGGAAGGTGGCCCGCGAGATATTTGCCTATGTGCTGCGTGATATGACCGCACCTGAGGGAGGGTTCTACTGTGCAGAAGATGCTGACAGTGAGGGGAAGGAAGGCCTGTTTTATGTCTGGACCCCTGAGGAAATAAAGGGGCATCTCGGGGATGTTTCGGGAGATCTGTTCTGCCGTTTTTATGACATCACTGAAAAGGGCAATTTTGAAGAAGGAAAGAGCATCCCCCACATGCCTCTGACCCTCCAGGCATTTGCGCAAAAGGAAGGGATGGACCTTGCCAAATTAGACACGGTTTTGAAAGATGCCAGAGCGCGGCTCTTTGATATTCGCAAAAAACGTGTTCATCCCCTGAAAGACGACAAGATATTAACCTCCTGGAACGGGCTTATGATCGCTGCCCTTGCAAAAGGTTATCAAGCCCTCGGCGATGAGCCTTTTGTAGATGCAGCTCGAAAGGCCGCTGACTTCATCCTGAAAAATCTAAGGACAAGCGATGGCAGACTTCTCAGACGTTACAGAAACGGGGAGGCAGCCTATCCGGGGTACCTCGATGACTATGCGTTTATGGTGTGGGGGCTGATCGAACTATATGAAGCAACCTTTGAGGTTACCTATCTTGAGGCGGCAATTGCGCTGAACAGGGAGATGATAGACATTTTTTGGGACAAAAAGGGCGGGGGGCTTTATTTTACGGGAAAGGGGAACGAGGCCCTCATCACGAGAAGCAAGGAGATTTACGACGGAGCCCTTCCTTCAGGCAACTCTGTGGCGGCCCTGAATTTTATGCGCCTCGGCCGCATGACAGGGAGGGTGGACCTGGAAGAAAAGGCCGAACAGTTGACTGCCACGTTTTCTCGAGAGGTTACAACACAGCCGATCGGTTACACCCAGTTATTATCGGCTCTTGAGTTTATGTTAGGTCCTGCACAGGAGATTGTCATTGCAGGTGACCTTAGCTTGGACTCCACCAGGGATATGGTCCGTGTGGTCCACGCCGGGTTTCTGCCAAACAAAGTGGTGTTGATGCACCAGAACGGTCCTGATGGCAAGAGGCTCGAAGCCTTATCACCCTTTGCAAGAGAGATGCGTCCCATGAACCAGAAGTCCACAGTCTATGTATGCGAGCAGTACGCGTGCAAGGTGCCTGTAACGGATGCAGGTAAACTGGAAAAACTTCTCAATTAGGAAAGGAATACACTTTAATGTTTGTCCTTGGATTACAGGGAAGCCCGCGTGTCAAAGGAAATACCAGCATCCTCCTGTCTACATTTCTTACTGAAGCCGAAAGACTCGGGGCACAAACAAAATATTTAGATGTGGCCAAAAGAAATATTTCTCCCTGCCAGGAATGCGGGGTTTGCGAACAGAAGGGCTTCTGTCCCATTGACGATGATATGCAGGAGGTTTATCCGTTACTCCGCCATGCAGACATTATCGTGATGGCAACTCCCATATTCTTTTACGGGGTTACGGCCCAGCTTAAGGCTCTCATTGACCGTTCCCAGGCCCTCTGGTCGAGAAGATATGTGCTCGGGCTTACGGACCCGGGCAGGGAGTGGAGGCGAGGTTTCTTATTAGCCGTAGGCGCCACAAAGGGAAAGAACCTCTTTGAAGGCGTCAATCTCACTGCAAAGTATTTCTTTGACGCGGTTGGCGCGAGCTTTGATGGGAGCCTTGCTTTCAAACAGATCGAAGGGCCTGGAGATATAACAAACCATCCCACGGCCCTTGAGGATGCAAAAGAAAGGGCCAGGACCCTTGTAGCCCCTTTTTTGGATAGGAAGAAAGTCCTTTTTGTCTGCACTGAAAACGCCTGCCGCAGCCAGATGGCGAGCGCCTTTGCCCAGCGCCATGCCGGGGACCGGATAGAAGCTATAAGCGCGGGCAGTGCGCCTGCCAAGGAGATCAATCCGCTCATGATTGAAGTTATGGGCGAAAAGGGTATTGATATGGCCTTTCGCAAACCCAAAACGATTGAGGCTGTCGCGAGCCATGGAAAACCGGACTTGATCATATCGATGGGCTGTGGGGACGCGTGTCCCTTCTTTCCTGACGTGCCGAATGAGGAATGGGATTTGGAAGATCCCGCAGGAAAACCGATCTCCCTCATGCGTGAGATCAGGGATGATATCGAGAAAAGGATTAAGGATCTCTGAGATCTCTGTGCGCCCTGTGAGAGGAAAAATAAAATTTAAATACTATAAAAGGAGGAGAAGATTATGGATAAGTATGTATGTTCGGTATGTGGTTATGTGTACGACCCGGAGGATGGCGACCCGGATAACGGCGTAAAGCCAGGGACCTCATTTGATGATCTTCCGGATGACTGGACATGTCCCATCTGCGGAGCAGCGAAAGACCTGTTTGGAAAGGAGTAAGATATGAAACCTATAGAGATTACAAAAGGCATTTACTGGCTGGGAGTAATTGACTGGAACATCAGGGATTTCCACGGCTATTCTACTTACCAGGGGACGACTTATAATTCGTACCTTATCATGGACGAAAAGATTACCCTGATAGATGCGGTCAAGAAAGAATTCGCCGATGAATTGCTATCCAATATCAGCCAGATTGTTGACCCAAAGAAGATTGATTACGTTATCAGCAACCACACCGAGATGGACCATTCCGGGGGCCTGCCGAGAGTGATGCACAAGATCGGCGAGGATAAACCCCTTTACTGCTCCAAGATGGGACAAAAGAACCTTGCAAAGCATTTTCCTCAGAAATGGAATTACCAGCCTGTGGAAAACGGCGGTGAATTGAGCTTAGGCAAAAGGACTCTTACCTTTTTGGAGACCAGGATGCTTCACTGGCCTGACAGCATGTTTACTTATGTGAAGGAAGACAGGCTTCTTTTTTCCAGCGATGCGTTTGGGCAGCATTATGCGGGGCTTGAAAGGTTTGACGACCAGATGGGTGATGCCATCATGCCCCATGCAAGGAAGTACTTTGCCAATATCCTCCTCCTCTACTCGCCGCTGATACTCAAATTAGTGGAGAAGGTTACAGAGATGGGGCTGCCCATAGATATGATTTGTCCTGACCACGGCATCCTCTGGCGCAAAGATCCGTCAAAGATTATCAATGCCTATGTGGAATGGAGCACTCAGAGGCCAAAGAGGAAGGCCCTGGTGGTTTACGACACCATGTGGCACAGTACTGAGACCATGGGAAAGGCCATTGTAAACGCCCTTGGCGAGGAAGGTGTGGATGCCAGGCTGATGCATCTCAGGAATTGCCATCGCAGTGATATCATGACCGAGGTCCTTGATGCAGGCGCAATCATAGTCGGGTCCCCTACTCTGAATAACGGGCTTTTCCCCACGGTCAGTGATTTCCTGACATACATGAAGGGGCTGAAACCGTTGAATAAGTTAGGGGCCGCGTTCGGTTCATACGGCTGGAGTGGTGAGGCTGCAAAGCTGGTTACGAAAGAGCTCGAAGAGATGAAGTTCGATATCATTGATCCGGGCGTGAGGATTCAGTACGTGCCTGATGACAAGAGTTTGGATGCGTGCCGTGAATTAGGGAAGAAGATTGCTGAAGCATTGCCGGCAGAATAAGCGATAACTCACTATCTTGGTGCATGTACCATAAAAATAGCATAAACAGGAGTATGTTTATGAAAAAAGGAGCCCTATTTGCCTTTAACGGAAAATTGATGTTGGTAGTGGTTGCTCTGTTACTGGTAGGTGGTTCCGTCTCCGGCGAAGGTGTCCCGGCTAACCAAAACGAGTGTATCGCCTGCCACCAGAAGGTCACGCCCGGCCTGGTGTCCGACTGGAGGGCCAGTAAGCACTCCGGAGAAGAGGTGTCATGCTCGGATTGTCATGGAGATGAACACAAAACCGCGAAAGATGCCAAGCTGGCCCGGCTGCCGGACGAACATGTCTGCGCCGAATGCCATGAAGATCAGTTCGATCAGTTTGTCAAGGGCAAACACAACTATGGCTGGCGCTCACTGAATGCCCTGCCCATTACCCACATGGAGCCAGACGAGCTGATGGAAGGAAGTGTGGGATGCGGGGGCTGTCACAATATGGGGGTAAAGAGTGCGGCCGATAAAAAGGATCGATGGGACAAAGGCTACCTATATCAGAACAACTCCTGTGACGAGTGCCATACGCGTCACGCCTTTTCCAAAAAAGAGGCCCAGGATCCGAGGGCCTGTCAGCAGTGCCATATGGGGTATGACCATCCACAGTGGGAGATGTGGAGCAGCTCCAAGCACGGCACCCGGTTTTTTGTTAAGCAGGCAGGGGAATTGCCTGAAGATGCTGCAGCGCCTACCTGCCAGCTTTGCCACCTTCCCGGCGGCACCCACGAAAACCGGACTGCATGGGGCTTTTTCGGTGTTCGGTTACCACTGCCAAAAGACAAACAATGGGCAGCCGACCGGGTCGTGATTCTCAAGGCCTTAGGAGTATTGAATCCTGAAACCGGCAAACCAACCCCGCGGCTGGAGATGATGAAGTCCAACCACATGATTCGGGTTACTGAAGATGCCTGGAAGATTGAGCGGGAAAAGATGATCCAGATCTGCTCCGAATGTCATGCCGGGCAGTATGCCCGACACCGGTTGGAGATGGGCGACCGGATGATTAAAAATGCTGACCGCTTGATGGCTCAAGGAATAAAGACCGTTGCGGCCCTTTACAAAGACGGAATTATCAAGAAGCCGGATTACTATCCCTTTGCCTATCCCGACTTCCTCTACTTCAATCAGACAGGCGGTTCATACATAGACCAGGTACTGTTCAGGATGTACATGAAATACCGGATGCGAACCTATCAGGGTGTTTTTCACGCCAATCCGGATTATGTCTACTGGTACGGCTGGGCCGCTATGACCAAATCCTTGGGTGAAATCCAAGAACTTGCCCGCACCATGAGGGCAACGCATAAGGTTAAGTAGGGGTAGAAAGGGAAGTGCCTAAAGTTAAGGGACTTCGTGTCATTTTTATTTATCCTCTCACAGAGCGCGCAGAGATCTCAGAGATCCATTAGTGAAAAGTCAAACGGAATGCTGAATCTTTCTTGCTTATAACCTGGTAATACTGCTACATGTCAATTTTATTTTTTGTGACTTTTGCGCCTTTTTGCGGCTTCATCAAGTTTGAGAGCGTATGCACCGTAAAAGCGGATAAAATCAAAGATGGAACAGGCCCCGGCCATTGATATTAGCGAGTGCTCTGATTGCGAATCCTGCGTGGAGTTATGTCCCTCTGTCTTTAGAATAAATGAGGAGACAGGGATCATTGAGGCAGTGGAGGTTTCTCAATATCCTGAAGAAGAGATCCGGGAAGCCATAAGTTACTGCCCCAAGGACTGCATAACCTGGGAGGGGGGTGGTTGAAAGGGCGCATTCTCAAACAGCGGGTTCTCGAACTTCTGAGATCAGAGAATCTTGACTTTGCCTTAGAGGGATTGTGCAGTGTGCCTGCACGCCGGGTCATCAATTCCCTCCTTTCCTTCCTTTACAGCACTGATGAACAGATAAGATGGCGGACGGTTACGGCCATGGGTGCTGTTGTGGCAAGACTTGCCGATGAGGAGATAGAGTCGGCCAGGATAATCATGCGTCGGCTCATGTGGAATCTTAATGACGAATCGGGGGGCATAGGCTGGGGCAGCCCAGAGGCTATTGGAGAGATTCTGGCCTGTCATGAACTCCTTGCCAAGGAGTATGCCCCTATTCTCATA
>JAUWPC010000022.1 GCA_030611815.1 Desulfobacteraceae bacterium | reverse complement strand
TTTTTATTGTCAAAGTCATCGATGGGATAGATACGCCCCTCGCCTTTGACGAGCTTCAACTGCGCCCTTATTCCAGCAGGCGCGTGCCCCTCCTTGATTGCCATATTTTTTAAAAGGGTCATAAACTCGGTTATGCTCACGCCCTGGGGACATCTTTCCTGACAGGCATAACAGGTGGAACAAAGCCAGATAAAATCGCTTCCGAGGATTTCTTCTTTAAGTCCGTAAAGGGCCATTCGGATGATCTTAGCCGGGTTGAATTCCCTGTTTATCGCCGAAATGGGGCAGCTTGCAACACAGGTGCGACACGTAAAACAGGCCGATATCTGTCCCCCAGATTGCCCGGCCAATTCCTTTATAAAATCAGGGTCCCCCCGATCTAAATCTATAGTTCCCATTATCAGATCCCGTTGAATGGTTTAGTGGTTGAGTGGTTAAGCTTCGCTGATTTCCTAATTGTTTAATTGGACTATGGACCTTGGACAATGGACTTTGGACAAAGTGGTGTTCCTAAATCCCATTCACAGATTACGCAGATTACAGATTATTAAAACCCTCCATCCATCCTAATCATCCTATCCATCCAATCATCCAATTATCTTGTATCCAATCCCTCAATCCCTAAATTCCTCAATTCCTAAATCAAGTCTTTATATCTCATTGATCATGGCCATGATCTGGTCTTCCCCAAATCCCTTGAGATTAAGCGCGCCCGACCTGCAGGAGGCCACGCAGAGTCCACACCCCTTGCATAATGCCGGATTTACCTCCATCTTGCCTGCAAAGGGTCCTTTTGCCACGGCCGATGGGGCTGAATAGGGACAGATAGCTACACATACGCCGCACTCACTGCATAAATTGGGATTTGCCTGAGCAATAGTGCCGCTCATATAAATCGACTTTTTGGACAGCAGGGTAACGGCCCGGGAGGAAGCGGCTAAGGCCTGGGCCACTGATTCATCTATTGGTTTGGGATAGTGACTCATGCCGCAAAGGAATACACCGTCCGTGGCAAATTCCGAAGGCCCGAGCTTTGCGTGGGCCTCCACAAAAAACCCGTCTTCATTCATTGGGACCTTGAATAGTTGGGCAAGCTTCTCATCCTTATAAGGCACAATTGCAGAGGCTAATGCCACAAGATCGGCCCTGAACACGATCTTTTCACCTAAGATGCTATCCATCATCTCGATTTTCAGCCTGTCTTCCTCTGACGAAACCGTGGGTTTTTGATCCACTGAGAATGGAATAAAGATAACCCCTGCAAGGCGGGCCTCTCGATAGAGTTTTTCCCGTTCTCCGTATGTGCGTATATCCCGATAAAGGATGTAGACCTTCATGTCAGGATTCAGCTTTTTCAGATGAAGAGCGCTCTCAATTGAATGAGTGCAGCAGACCTTGGAGCAGTAGGGTCTTGCCGGTTCCCTGGAACCGACGCATTGGATAAAGACGGCGGTCTTTATCTCTTTTAGCCTCTGGTCATTCCCGATAAAGCTTTGATCCAATTCAAGATGCGTTACCACTCTCGGATCCTCTCCGTAGAGGTATTCCTCCGGTCTCGACTCCGTGGCTCCGGTAGCAATTACCGCGACCCCGTGTTCAACCTTTTCTTCCTCCCCATTGGAGGTGAGGGTTGTTTTGAAGTTGCCCACAAATCCTTCAACGTTGCTCAACTCCGTGTCAAGATGAATTGTGATTTGAGTGTTTGACTCTACCGATTTTACCAAATCTGCTAAGTGCTCCTGAACATTCTCTCCCTTCCAGGTCTTGAAAAGAGACAGGGCCTGGCCTCCGAGAAATGAAGACCTCTCCACAAGACAAACCTCGTAACCCTGCTCGGCAAGGCTCTTTGCAGCGGTTATCCCGGAGATGCCCCCTCCCACTACGAGGGCCTTCTGATCAATATCCAGTTCAGTCTCTACAAGAGGCTCCATTAAGGCAACCTTGGCTACGGCCATTCGGACCAGGTCCTTGGCCTTTTCCGTGGCGAGAGCAGGATTATCCTTATGGACCCAGGAGTCCTGATTCCGGATATTGGTCATCTCGAAAAGGTACTTGTTCAATCCCGCATTCACCAAGGTCTCCTGGAACAGGGGCTCATGGGTTTTAGGCGTACAGGCAGCAACCACAATACGGTTCAGGCCCTGTTCTCTAATCACCTGGGTGAGGATTTCCTGGGTATCCTGGGAGCAGGAATAAAGATTGTCCCCAACATATTCCACGTAGGGTAGGGAAGAGGCGTAGTCCCTGACAGAAGGGACATCAACCACCCCGCTGATATTGATGCCGCAATGACAGACAAACACACCGATACGGGGCCTTTCGCCCGTTATGATCCTCTCTTCCGGGATATCCTGAATCTTGGTCTCGGTATTCCTTGCGCCGCTCAAAAGGGATCCCGCTTCTGCTGCTGCCGAACTCGCTTCAATGACAGACTGGGGGATATCTTTCGGTCCTCCAAAGGCGCCGCACACATAGATGCCCTCTCTCGACGTGCCAACCGGATGGAAGGACGAGCTGTCACAGAATCGCCCCTCAGTGAGGTCAATATTGAGTCTCTCTGCGAGTTCAAGGGTCTCCGGTGAGGTTTCCAGACCCACTGAAAGGACGACCATGTCAAAAGATTCCTGAACGATGTCGTCCCGTGCATTGACGTAGGGGATTGTCAGCTCGTCCCTTCCCTCCACAGATTCGATTGCAGGCACCCTGGACCGTATGAAGCGAACTCCATGCTTTTCGCGTGCATCGTCATAGTATCGCTCAAAATCCTTGCCATGGGTCCTCATGTCCATAAAAAAGATGGCGCAATCCAGATCGCTTCCAGCGTGTTCTTTTGCTATCACGGCCTCTTTGATGGCGTACATGCAACATACCGAGGAACAGTAGCCGTGGTCGCACCGGTTTTCGTCCCTTGAACCAACGCACTGGATCCATGCGATTTTCTTCGGCTCTTTCCTGTCAGATGGCCGCACGATATGACCCAATGTAGGGCCTGAAGCAGAGAGAATCCTTTCAAACTCCATGGAAGTTATAATATTGGGGTGTTTTGCGTAACCATAGCCCGTTAACCCGGATGGATCAAAGGGCTGAAAACCGGGGGCCAGGATGATAGAACCGACGTTCAGTTCTATTGTCTCGTCCTGCTGGGAGTAATCAATGGCGTTCACCCCGCAGAATTCTGAGCAGATCTGGCACCCGCCTGTCTTGAAGTGTATGCATTTGCTCCGGTCAATGGCAGGCGTATTGGGGATGGCCTGGGCGTATGGCACATATACCGGTTTTCGTCCCTTAAGCCCCATATCATACTCGGAGGGGATAGGTCCAACAACCTGTGTGGAAATATCTTCAAGTTTGATATGTCCGGTGGGGCAGACTGAGGCACATGCGCCACAACCCATACAGACTTCGGTCTGGGTATGAAAAGGGGTATCCACCTTCATGTCCACTCCCCTTCCGGTCAGCGTAATGGCGCTGTTGCCCATTTTCTCACAAATACGGACACAGAGGCCACAGAGGATGCAATCATCACCCTCCTTCTTAAAACGCGGCTCTTCGATGCCATATCTCTTTGCCAGATCAATGATGACGGGCACATCCGGGCAGCGGGCAAGCAACAGTTCCACGATAAGTTTTCGACCCTGGTGCACCGCCTCGGTGTCAGTAAAGACCTCCATCCCTTCCCAGATGGGATAGTTGCACGCGGTTACGAAACGGGTTCTGCGACCGTCAAAGAGCTCAACAGTGCACAGCCTGCACATGCCGGCGGGTTCCAATGCTTCATGGTGACACAGGGTTGGAACATCCACGCCATGTCTTTTTGCGACCTGGAGGATATACTCTCCACGCTCTCCCTGGACTTCCTCGCCATTTATCTTAAATGTTATCATGGGTCATCCCTATCTATCGCGATGGCTATTTGACAATACGTTCAAAAGTTCATAATCATACTCGTAATCTTAATCATACTCTTTTTCAGTCTACTTGAGAGATGTTTGATTATGAGTAAGATTATGATTATGAGTAAGATTATGATTATGATTATGAGTAAGAAAATAATCTTAATCGCTGGCGCTACCTAATAATAATTGCATCAAACTTACACGCTTCGTAGCAGATACCGCACTTAATACATTCGTCCTGATTCAGTGTGTGGGGTTTCTTTTTTTCGCCAGTTATGGCCTTCTCGGGACATTTGAGGGCGCATAGGCGGCAACCGTTACAGGCCTCATCGTCTATTTCGTAATGAAAAAGGGCCTTGCAGACCCCTGCCGGGCATTTTTTATCTCTGATATGGGACTCGTACTCATCACGGAAATATCGAATGGTTGTCAGCACGGGATTGGGGGCCGAGGTGCCTAACCCGCATAGGGAAAAATTCTGGATCATAACGCTCAACTCTTCAAGGAGTTCGATATCTCCCTCCTTGCCATTTCCATCGCAGATACTGGTCAGGATCTCCAACATCCGCTTGATTCCTTCACGGCACGGGTTGCATTGACCGCACGACTCCTCCTTGAGGAAGTCAAGGAAGTAGCGGGCCACGTCCACCATGCAGGTATCCTGATCCATTACGATCATGCCGCCCGACCCCATTATGGACCCGACCTTTGTCAGTTCGTCAAAATCGACCCCTAAATCGAGAAACTGTTCAGGAATGCATCCGCCCGAAGGGCCGCCGGTCTGAACGGCCTTAAACTTTTTCTTTTTGGGGATGCCTCCTCCGATGTCATAAATAATGGTACGTAAACTGGTTCCCATGGGAACTTCTACAAGCCCCGTGTTAACTACCTTGCCCACAAGCGAGAATATCTTGGTTCCCTTGCTCTTATCAGTGCCTATGGAGGCATACCAATCGGCGCCATTATCAATAATGACCGGGACATTGGCCCATGTTTCAACGTTGTTTAGATTGGAAGGACCTTGTCGGAAGCCCTTCTCAACAGTATGAATATATTTCGCCCTCGGTCGTCCGGGGCTACCTTCAAGAGATGCCATAAGGGCGGTGGACTCTCCGCACACAAACGCCCCTCCTCCACGGCTGATATGGATAATAAAATCAAGGCCAGAGCCAAGAATGTCTTTACCCAACAGACCGAACTCCTCAGCCTTTTCCAGGGCAATAGACAAGTTTTTTACTGCCAACGGATACTCATGCCTTACATAGACATACCCATCATGGGATCCGATCGCTATGGCCCCGATAATCATACCTTCCAAAACACTATGTGGATTTCCCTCCAAAAGGCTCCTGTCCATATAGGCGCCGGGATCTCCTTCGTCCGCATTACAAATTACATATCGTTTTCCTTTGTGTTTGCGGCAACTCTCCCATTTGATCCCTGTGGGGAAGCCGCCGCCACCGCGACCCCTTAAGCCTGATTTTTTTATCTGATCGATGATCTGTTCCGGATCCATATCAAAGAGGGCCTTTTCAAGTGCCCTGTAACCGCCGGTCCCTATATAATCCTCTATGCTTGTTGGATCAATTATGCCATTGTTGCCAAAGATGATTCTCTGTTGGAGGTTATAAAAGGGGATATCCTCTTCGTGGGTAATCTTTCTTTTCGTAGAAGGGTCCTTAAAAAGAAAGGAGTTTACCAATTCTCCATGCCTAATGGTTTTGTCTACTATTTCAGCGACATGCTCCTCTTTCACCTGGGGATAAAAAATGCCTTCAGGATGGAGGACCATGATTGGTCCTTTTTCACAAAAGCCGTGACAGCCGGTGAGCTTTACTTCAACCTCATCCTGAATACCTTGTCTGGACAGTTCCTCATTAAGGACCTCATAGACCTTCGTTGTACCATAGGCCGCACAACCCGAACCTGCACAGAGTGAAATCAGCCTCTTCGTACCCGCTGCGGTTTTTTCCTGGAAGGAGGTCCTGAGTTTTTCCAGTCCCTCTCTGTCGATTAGTCTCGCCATCCGTTTATACAAAACCTCCATCGCCACCTGCCATTAAGTGGCATCTCTTTCACACCCTTCAATGATTTTTACGGCACTGGACCTATCAAGTCCGCCGTGTGTTTCTTGATTAACCGTAATGACAGGACCGGAGGCGCAGCATCCTACACATCGAACGGCCTCTAATGTAAAAAGAAGATCATCGCTCGTTTCTCCTTCCCTGATTTTCAGTTTTTCGGCCAAGGCATCCATAATTTTGCTTGCCCCTCTCACGTGACATGCCGTACCAGTACAAACGTTGACGATATATTTTCCACGCGGTTCCAAACTGATAGTCTTGTAAAAGGTGGCGACGCTGTAAATGAGACTTTCCTTGACGCCTATCTTTTCCACTAAAACAGGGATCACCTCCGGAGGCATATAATTGTATATGTCGCTTATATCTTGCATTATCATCAACAGGGCCTCACGACTCGCTGAATACCTGTCGATAATTGCATTTATCTTTTGCCAATCTATCTCGATCGTTTTTTCCATCCTGTTTACTCTCTTTTCGGCAGCTTGATCAGGCATGGGAGTTTGTGTTGACATGGCATATTGCTTGCTACGACTTGGCAGCGGAAGACAATTGGCTGGTAACCGGACAATTTTCAACGCAGCTCCCACATCCGGTACAAAGATTCATGTCGATGCTGCGTGCACGCTTTTTGATCTTGACCTTGAAATTTCCGGCAGAGCCTTCGACAGATTCAAGATCAGCATAGGTGATAAGTTCGATATTTAGATGCCGGCCGACCTCGACCAGTTTAGGAGAGATAATTCACATGGCGCAATCATTTGTGGGGAAGGTCTTGTCCAACTGGGCCATGGCCCCGCCTATGGAAGGACTTTTTTCCAAAAGGTATACGTAGTACCCGGAATTGGCGAGATCAAGAGCGGATTGCATCCCTGCAATCCCGCCGCCCACAACCAGTACTGACCCCATAACCTTGTTTGACATAGATCGTCTCCTTATATGGTGTTGAACGTCCCAAAAACCGGGGAAAGGTGACTATATTGTAACTACATTGTAGCCATTTTGCAATAGATTTCTCTGCCCACAACGTGCGTCTTAGAAAAAAATCGTTTGACTGAAACTCGGCTCAATGCTTTGGGACTTGGCCTATTTAGACGTAAGCGTTCACAGGTTCAGGGTAATCTTCAATAATTTGCAATTGCCCGTAAATAAAGACTTTTTACTGGCGTATCATAATCGTAATCTTAATCATAATCATAATCGTGTTGAGTAAGATTAAGATTATGATTAAGATTATGAAATAGGGGAGTTGTTTCGTTCAGACACTATTTAGACAACAAGAGTTCCCGAATATCCCTCTCTATCTTGGCTTTGTAATATCGCACCTCTGAGTCATTGGCCATTATCATATCGAGTTGCCTGGTATGGAGGGTGAGATAACCGAGGATTTGGAGACGCTCTTTCATATATTCTTTTTCATGATGCTCTACACGGGCAATAAGATTATCTTCTCTTACCTCCACCCTGAAATCAAATTTTTCCAATATCTCCTTTATGAAGAGGGCCCTCTTCAGTCGCCTCTGATAGTCGGCAGCTCCCCCCTTGAACTGAAAACCCACATAGTTCTCATTGACCCTGTCACTCACTAATGCCTCCATGGTGGAGAAATGATAACCGAGTCTTGAATTCAGGTTGCAGTAGTTTCTTGAGATCATAAAATAGTTCCGGTCTGCGTACCGGGAACGTAGACCAGGGGTTAGGGCAGTATCTCGGGTTGACCGGAACACGACTGACATAAACCCCTTTCCGTCAATGGCTGGGGGCCCATCCCAGGGAACAGCGACAAACCCGTCCCAGAAGGCCAACATGGGGATGGATGCGATATTATCAAGCTTGACGTACTTCCCCTTGACCTCCTCATTAAACCCGTCGTCTAAATTCAAGATCCACCACTGCATCGGAACCTTGTAGAAGAGTTGCTTGCTGGATCTCTCGGAGAAGTCGTGGTCCTTACCAAAACTGAACATCTCGTGCACGGATTTTTCATGCACAAAGCGGGTAATATCGTGGAAGGTCTTACAGCTTGCGGGATTGAAATCAGGGGAATCAGGATCTAACAGGTTTAGAGGGACAATGTGCCTGCTCACCTGTTTCAGGGTATCATAGACAGGGCTTCCCTGCATAAGGTTCTTCTCTATGTCCGATTCCACCAACAGGGAATCGATTTTGCCCTTATAAATTGTAAGGCCACCGGCATCAACCGTTATTATCTCGCCGCTATTGAGTTGGTCCCTGACGCCTTTGACGCCGAAGAGGGCGGGTACCCCGAACTCCCTTGCAATGTTGGCAAGATGCCCCGCAAAGCCGCCCTGTTCCGTGACCACGGCGGCAGCGCGGTTTAAGAGCGATGCCCATCTCGGAAGGGCCTGCTGCACAACAAGGACCGCGCCCTTTGGAAATCTCAGGATATCCACTCCCGTATCTGCGAGATACACAGGCCCACATGCCGCCCCCTGGCTTGCAGTGATACCTCCTCTAACTACGACATCCTTTTTATCAGGCCTTATCATATCTTCAGGTAAGGCGATTTTTGCCGTCTCCATTTGCTGTAATGGGCGACATTGCAGGATATATATGGTGCCGTCAGGATCTATGGCCCATTCAATATCCTGGGGCAGGGTATAGTATGCTTCCATCTTAATTGCCAGTTCTGCCAGGATACACGCCTGTGCTTCATCAATCGACGGCAATTCACCCATGTCTCGAGGAAGGTCGATGCGGCTTACCCCATCCTGGGAACGACGGATAGATTTCTTTTCTTTGACCTTTATCTCTTTTTGGATAACCCTTATCGGTTTTTCCCTTGTCACAATAAAGAGATCACAGGCAACACTTCCATCAACTACGGATTCGGGCAGACCCCATACGGAGTTTATAAAGATCGAATGGTCACTGAGATCCACAGGATTGCGTGAATAGATCACACCGCCCGCCTCGGCATTTAGCATGACAAGGCACCCCACGCCCATGGAGATATCTGCGTCCCTAAACCCCCTGTTTAATCTGTAGGTTATGGCAGTAAGGCTGTATTTACTCGCAATAACCTCCTTATATGCTTCAACAATCTCTTCAGGGCTGACGTTTAACTCGGTGCGATACTGGCCGGCAAATGAGGTTCCTGCCGTGTCTTCACCCAAGGCGCTGCTCCGCACGGCCAGCCTCATTTCCCCTCCTTCTAACCCCTCAAGTTCCCGGCAGGCATTCATTATGGCCTCATGGAGATCTTCCGGCGGTCTGGACCTGATGATAAGCTGCTGGATCTCTGCACTCAGGGTGTAAAGCCTCTCCATATTTTCCAGATCTGCTGACTGGAAACGCCTCTCAATCTCTACTTGGAGATCGTGATGTTCCATAAATTTTTGATAGCTGGCAGAGGTAATGGAAAATCCTTCAGGGACCTGTATTTTAATCTTATTCTTTATCTCTCCAAGATTGGCCATTTTACTCCCAACAAGATCGGCCATCTCTTTGTCTATGGAACTCAGAGGGATAATTAACCTCTCATCCTTCACCTCCTTTCTTTCCGTAAGCAACTGGTCAATATTGTGCTGGATACCATTGAATCTGTCAGACAGCTCATTGTGTTTCCCCGGGCCAAGTTCCGCCAAATTCTTTATCATCTGGAAGACATTAACTGATATGGCAGTGCAAGTGGCCTTAACAAATGACATGCCAAAGGGCTGCCCAAGCCTAAGGGCCCTCTCTATATCGGCCATAATCTCAAGGGATTTGTTGTTGGCGTTTAAAAGGAGTTTGAATTGATGATACCGGGCCCTGAAATCTACACGGAGTTCTTCGGCATTCGTCTTGCTTTTCTTCTTCTTTTTGGGAAAAAACCCCTTTATGAAATCAACCACCTGGCCCATGGGATATCTCGGGTTACGGGTTACGAGTTGCGAGTTACGGGTTGCGAGTTACGGGTTGCGAGTTACGGGTTGCGAGTTACGGGTTGTTTTCCTTACGCCTTGGGCCTTGAGCCTTACGCCTTCAGTACTGGATACTGGATACTGGATTCCGGCACTTGTTTTTCTGACTTCTGACCTCCGACCTCTGGGCTTTGTTGCGGGTTGCAAGTTGCAGGTTGAGCAGCACCTATTTCTATTGGGAAATACAAAAAAAGGCTAAAGGCTTTCAATATACCGTTCGCCTTTAGCCTTTTAACTCTGTCCAGCTTCCTTCAATCAACAATCATCCGTCAACAATCGACAATCACTCAGTGTTCCAGCCTCAGGCCCCACCCCTCAAACATGAACATTATGGCAAAACCGTACCACAATGTATAGACCACATAGAAGACTAAGGAGAAGATGACAATTCCAAACCGGTCAGAGATTTTCTGCGGCACTATCTTATAATAGTTGTAGGAGGGTTCAATGGCCTTTTTTATAACTATGGCGACCACCTTGGCCTCCTTGAACTTTTTCTGTTTTTTCAAATCGTTATCCATCGCCTTAAAGGCTTTCCACCAGTTGAAAAGGACCCGCTTCTCATTATAGCCATACTTCAGGGACACCCCTTTTCCGTCATTATGATACATGTTGTCTGCATCAGCAAGACTGTTTTCAAGGATCTTGCCTAAATCGCCGGTGATCCGCAAGGATGCCCCGTCAACAGTTGTTGACGCGCCCCCCTTCTGAAACAATAGGGCCGTTTGCTCAGCCTGTTTCTCGTCTGCCATGCTCAGGGTCACCTCTATGGATTTTCCAGCGAAGTTGCCGGTTTCTTCCTTAACCTTTGGAATATAATAGGCAGATCCCTTTGATATGGAGTTATAAAGGGCGTCTAAGTACTCTAAACCATTCTGTCCCTTGAAGACGGGTGAAAATATGATAATCAGTATCGCGATAAACGCTAATAACATCAGAGAGCCGCCAAAGAATTCTTTTTTATTAGCAATCATGATCGTCCCTCCTCTCCCTTGAGGACACCGATGTTGACCAGAAAGGTGCCTATTACCCAGACCGAAAATCCTCCAATCACGATGAAGAAGGCCCAGACCCCAATCGCCTCTAAAACGGCCCCTGTCTCCTTTGCAATGGGAATAATATCCATTTCCCCTAACTTGGCAGGCAGGGCGAAGATACGATTAACAAAACCTGCCAGCACCGCCATGGCGTAAAACCCGCGGATCGTTATGCCCGGAACAACCTTGGTCACCATAGCGCCGATCTGGATGCCTAATAATGATCCTAACAGCATGCCCATAGCCAAGGTGTAGAAGATAAACCCGTAGATGGCGTACTGGCTTATGGCCGCATACCCGGCAGTAAAGACGATCTGGAAGATATCAGTTCCAACAGTGGTCATGGAGGAAACACCTAACATATAAACAAAAATGGGAAAGGTCAGAAACCCGCCGCCGACTCCCATAATTCCCGCTGCAAGCCCCACAAGCGCTCCGCTCAGGACTAAGAACACCCACGAAATGCTCCTCCCTCCTGGGATAATCTCGGCATCAAATCTGATCATGGGAGGGATTTTCATGGCCTGGAGTTTCTTGGGCAGATTGCCCATTTCCGCTCCTTCTATCTTTCCCCCGTGGGCATCTCCACCGCCATGGGGGGCCTCAACGCCTTTATCGGCCTTTCTCGCTTTGAGAAAGTCTGTCATGGCGTAGATGCCGAGGAATCCTAACATAAGGGAATAAATCGTCGTGATAAATGCGTCACTGAGCACAGGGTTGATTTCGTAAAGCACCCGGTTGATCAACCCTCCGAATGTTGCCCCGATAATGGCGCCTATGAGGAAGACAACAGCAAGGGGGACGGAGACGTTCCCCAATTTCCTGTGGATTACGCTCCCCATGATTGCCTTGGCAAAGATGTGAAACAGGTCTGTTCCTACCGCTAAAATACCCTTGATACCCGCGCTCATCAGGGCGGGTGCGATAATAAAGCCGCCACCGGCCCCGATACATCCGGTGATCAGACCTGCACCCAATCCGATAAGTATGGATACGATAAAGATCCCGGTGTCGTAAAAGGCCGGGCTGTATGCCTTTTTGCCTCCTAACAATTCGGGCAAGGCAGTACCGATCTCTTCGGCAAATGCAATGCCCCCCCATATGACTGGGACGGTAAGCAAGCCAAGTATGATCAGCCGTTTTTTGTCTCCAAGTATGGTATTGGATACATCAATCTCCCACCTTGCATGGGCCCTCGCGCCCATCATCATAAATCTCCCCCACGCTCTGAAGAAATTCATTGCAAAATCACTCCTTCCCCTGATTAAGGTTGATGGTTTCATAAAAAGTCGAAAACTTTAGGCTTTGGAGCAACGCCCTTAGGCCTAACTATTCACAATAATTCGCAATTCCTGAATCCCTAAATTCTTAAATCCATGTAAAAAGGACTTTTTACATGGGTGTCAATGTTAATCTCTGAAGACTTAGAGAGACCTGAAACCATTCCCTTGCTCATTTCAATATGACCTATAATTCAAACAGCAGAAGCCTTCAGTCGTTCACCTATCTTCTCTTCCTGAATCGCTTTCTTCTTGTAGGCGTCTTGAATCTTGTACACCAGATCGTCAATCGCCATTGGCTTCATGAGGTAGTCAAAGGCTCCGATTTCCATCCCTTGAATCGCAACCTCCACATTGGCATGACCGGTGAGCATGATCACCTCAATCAAAGGATATTGTTGCTTGATTTCCCTCAGGGTCTGGATGCCGTCGATGCCCGGCATCTTAACGTCAAGGATAACGACGTCCGTGGGATGTTGGCCTAAGAATTCAAGCGCATCTTCACCACTATTGACGCTGGAGGCCTTCAGCTTGCGCTTTTTCATCCGTTTCGCCAATGTATCAACAAACTCCACCTCATCATCTACGAGCAAAACCCTGACTTCTTCCAGTTGAGTCACCCCCCTTGATGAGCAGCTTCGTGAATTTTCTTTACCAGGTCTTCCAGTTCACACGGCTTTGTCAGATAATCAAAGGCGCCGTACTCAATACCCTCCTTTGCGGCCTTTTCCGAACCATGACCGGTGAGCATAATGACCTCCATTTCAGGGTATGCCTTTTTGAAGATCTTGAGGACCTCAATGCCGTCCATGTCCTCCATCTTGAGGTCCAGGACCGCCACATCAAAATCGTGTTTCCTGATTGTCTGAATCGCCCCGGTTCCTGTGTAAACAGGTGTTACTGCCATACCTCTCTTGCCCAATCTTTTGGCCAAGATATCAGCGAATCCTATTTCGTCGTCTACAAGAAGGACTTTAATCTTTTTTTCCTGGCTGTTGTTTTTGTCTGACATCATTCTGTCCCCATAAGCGCGGTTGGAGAATCATTTTCCAGAGGCACATGACTAAAACTTAATTTCCAGTTTGGTCTTCATCCTTTGGAATTGGAATCTTTACACGGAAGGTGGCCCCGGCATCGACGGTGCTTCGGACTTCAATATCCCCACCCATCTTCTTGATTATCCCGTAACAGATGGACAAACCGAGGCCGGTCCCTTTCCCAACCGGTTTTGTGGTGAAAAATGGATCAAATATCCTGGCAAGATTGGGACCTGGAATTCCAGGGCCATCATCGGCCACCTCCACTACGATATAATCCCCCTCTAACTCACTGGACACGTTCAAAGTCCCACCCGTTTTTTCCATTGCATCGAGGGCATTGTTGATCAGGTTGAGCAAGATCTGCTGCAATTCGGTCTGGGACACGTGTAAGATGGGCAGATTCTCCTGAAGATTCACATTAATATCCACGTTGGCGAATTTTGCCCTCTGTGCGGAGAGCGCTATCAATTCTTCTACAAGATCATTCAGTTGGACATCTTGGATTCGGGAATCGGTTTTTCTTGCAAAACTGAGCAGTTTGTGGGTTATTTCTTTGCAACGTCTTCCCTGAGTTCGAATCTGCTCTAATGCCCGCTTGAATTCACTCAGGTTTTCCCCTTCCTGGAATTCCTCCTCTTCTAAAAGGTCCTCTATCCAGCCGGCCTCTTCCACCATAATGGCAACCGGATTGTTGATCTCATGGGCAATACCTGACGCTAACTCACCGATCGAGGCCAATTTACCTGTTTCAACGATCTGTTCGTTCATCATCTCTTTTTCCTGATCAGCTAAGGCAACACGATTGACCATCCTTTTTGACAAAACAAAGGCAATCACCACAATGCAGATACCGGCTAACAACATGATGGCAATGGTCACTCTGAGCGTTCTTCTAAGATCTGAAAAGGCATCAGATGCATTTTGCTGATAAACCAGGAGCCAATCTCCATGTTTTAGCAGGGCAGCAACATAGATAACCTTGTTGCCGGAGTCATCATCTCTCTCGATGATGCGTACCCCGCCCTTAAATTTCTTGCTGTCCTTGAGAAAGTCCGTATACGGTTTCTTGTTGACGGTCAGGTCAAAAAGTGGTTTGGTCTGGAATTCTCCTTTCCTGTTCAGGATAAAGGCAAAGCCGGTTTCTCCTATACGAATATTTTCAACAAGATTATTAAAGGCTACAAAATCAACTGTGGCCCGCAATATCCATGGATATCCATTCCAGTTCTCTCTTACGGCTATAATGAAGTGAGGAAGACCGCGAAGTCCTAAGAAAACATCGCTCTTGACATGGTCGCTTTTCATGGCCATCTGAAACCATTTCGCATTAGAATAGAGCGCCTTCCCTAATTTGAACGGCCCTGCATAGGCCACCTGGAGACCCTGGGCGTTAATTACACCCAGGTCTACAAACACTGGGCCGTATGTCTCCTGCAGAAGCTCAAGCCTGTCCCGTAAAAAGGATTCATCACTTAGTTCTTCATAGGAGAAAGTCTTGCCCAATAGACGGATGTCGCCCAATTTTTGTTTCAAGAACCCATCAATATTATGTTTATGTTTGAGGACTAATTCTTCTAAGTGGGCGTGGACTTTTTCGTGGTAGGAGACATCGAATTCATAAAGGATGATGCTGCTGACCAAAACCATAGGCATGATCGCGACGAGTATGATGACCAGGAGCATATTCCTGGTCAGGGAGTAGTAGTATCCGTTATGTGTACCCTTATTCTGGTCCATGCCAGGTTCCGTTAGACGTAAATAGTGCCTGAACGAAATAACTTCCCTATTTCATAATCTTAATCATAATCGTAATCTTACTCAAACGATTATGATTAAGATTATGATTATGATTAAGAATCCAAAAACAAATTTTAAATGTGGCAGTTATTTCGTCCAAATTTGTGTGAGTTTTTATCCCGCCCTGCGGGACCAAAATCGTGCCTGAACCACGCCAAGGCGTGGTTTTCGTTCGGACACTAAATAGCTGCATGACATGTCATAAACACGAGGGCATCGTTGCCCATTGCCATGGGCAACGATGCTCCGCTTCAGATCTTGCAGCCGCATAATTTCACCGCGTTATTAAGGTTCGTTACTCAAGGCCGTGCATTGACATGGCCTCTTTCACTTTGGCCTCCCTGATCCTATCCTCATGGGCCCGCTTTTTTTGGGTAGCCTCTTCCACCTTCTGCATTAGCTGGTCAATGTCGCACGGTTTCATCAGATAATCATAGGCCCCCTTCTTCATCCCTTCGATTGCGGATTCCACTGTAGCATGACCTGTAAGCATGACAACTTCGGTCAAGGGGTATGATTTTTTCATCTTCTCTAAGGTTTCAATGCCGTCCATGCCCGGCATCTTGACATCTAAAATAACAACATCAGTATTCCGGTGTTTGTCTAAAATGTCCAGCGCCTCCTGTCCGCTAAAGGCCACGTTTACAACAAGGTCCCTTTTTTTCAAACGCTTGGTCATGGTCTCCACAAAAGGGACTTCATCATCCACCAATAAAACCAATGGTTTCATCATTGTCATTTCCCTCCTTTGATGCTTGATGCTTGAACCTTGGAAAAAGCTTTATCCAGGGACTGTATCTATAAACCGATATCTACTTCATACCTGCATCCATAGCGCTCTTAGCCGTCTCAAGAATCCCCTCAGGAAATCCGACAATCTGGTAAACCACTAAGAATTCAAAGACCCAGAGCACGGCCATGGAAAGGAGAAAGAGAACAAAGCCGTATTTTATGAAGTCCATGGGATGAATCATCTTTTCACCAGTATCCGGGTAGATCCCTAAGCCGTAGACAATGGCGTTATTCGGGGTGCCGACGATGAGAAAATGGGCGAACGAGGTGGAAAATGCCACGGCCAGGCCCACTGCCCAGGGTTCCCCTTCAACACCTGTCATGATCCCCATGGGAATTATGATTGGACCTAAGAGGGCTGTTGTACCGGCGTCGGACATGAAATTGGTCATCAGCCCGGATAGAGCGGAAAGCCCAACCCATAAACCATAGCCATGGTCCATATTCACGCTGGAAAGGATCTTCAAAAAGCTCTGGGCCAACCACATTGCGGCACCGCTTTCCTTGAGAAGGGCGCCTAAGGTCAAGGCCCCGCAGTACATGAACCATGCGTCCCAGGATATGCCTCCCAAGATCTTTTTCCAGTCAGTGGTCTTGAACAGTACTGGTATGAGAAGGGCGAGGAGTGCAGGGCCCCCAAGACCGAGTTCTTCCCCTCCAACGATCCACAACACGAGGATAAGGATAAGCATTCCGAAAGTGACGTACTCTGGGTAGGTCATCTTGCCCATCTTCCTGGTTTCTTCCTTGATGGCGACCAAACCGGGGGTAAGGTCTCTGGTCTTGATTTTTCTACCAAAGAGCAAGAGCATATAGACAGCAACAATGAATCCAAGTATCGGAACAATGGGGAACCCGTATTTCATCCAGGTGAAGAAGTCCATTGAGACGTTGTATTCGCTCCAGAACCCCATCATGATCACGTTACGGCCGCCGGCTGCAGGCGATCCCACCCCACCTACATTCAGGGAAAAACAGAGGGCAAACAGCAAGAACTTTGCCAGGGCAGGATCATGCTCTATCTTACCCCCATTACTATTGGCAGATACAGCGCCAAAATAGACCGCGGCCATTACCGGGGTCATAAAGGCGCACATGGCGTGGGCCGATATAAAAGACCCCACAACGGACATGCTGATGCACAGGACAAAGACAGGGACCATGAAGCCCTTGGTCCAACCTAAGAGCCAGCTTGCCAACCTTTTATGCAGTCCCACGTCTACAACGGCAACACCCATGGCCAGGACCCCTAAGAGGAACATGGGCGCATCGCCCGCAAAGGTCTTTCCGATCATGCTGCGGGGAAGAAGATGGAGGAAGTAGGCCAGGGTCGGCATCAGGATACCAGTCAATCCGATGGGGATTGCCTCGGTGGCAAAGAAGATGATGGCCATCGGAATAATGCCGAGCACAATCATGGTCTTATGGGCAGCGTCAGGGATGCTGTGCGCCACCTCCCACCGCATCATTTTTTCGGCAAACCCGTATTTTTGAACTATCTCCACAAGCGTTTGTGGGGTGGGCAATATAAAGGCAATCAGGATAAAGATTCCGGCGCCAAGGCAGATCCATAACAGTTTATTGTCCATGATTCCGCCCCCACCAGCGTCATGTTCTATTTCGTGACTCATTCAACAGAACCCCCCTTTATAAAAATTTGAATTAGCCTAAATTTGATATAGCAGCCCCGGTTTTGTTAAACCTCACAAGTCTTCATGATATGAAAGACCTCTGAAAAAACATCAGTCAATTTCAATATCCCGACGATCTCTTTGCCCCGAGTTACAAGCAGAGATTGATGGTGGCCCATGACCAACATATGTATCGCCTCGTCCAAAGAGGCATCTTCATCAATATATTCGCCCTCGGTGGGGGTGTACATGAAGGTCTTTACCTTAAAACTGCCCGCTTTCATGCAGATGTCCCTGAGTGGGGTTTCCCATAAGGCCCCCTGTTTTAACATGGTCTTCAGGAATTGCGGGCTAAAACCGGTACGAGACATTTTTGCCATATCACCCATATCATCGTATTTTGGCTCCAAGGCCCTTAAAGCATCTAACTGGCTTATTTTCCCTACGATTTGGTTGTTTTTGTCATATACCAATATCGCCCTGTGGAGATACAGGTATTTATCACGGTCAAACGTCTCCTGGGCCTTTTCCAGGGCCACGACCGCCTCAAAGAGTGTGGCTTCTTCTGAAACAGTCGCGTATTCTTCAAGAGGCACCATTAAATCCTTTATGGGTATTGTTTTCACGATCTACTCCTCCCTACTAAAAAATAGGCCGCGCGGTCAAGTGTGCCGTTGAGTTCTACTACTAATTGGACCGCGTCGGCAGGGCTATAGGCAATTGCCAAATAAATTTTGCGCAAATCTGCCAGAGGCAGACAAGAAGTATAAGAAATTTTTTATAATGCTCGGAAAGCTAATGATATAAAGGCGTTCCGAAGAATGAAGGGTGATTCAACTTTTTACTCACGCAAAGGCGCTAAGTTTCATGCAAATATTTCTTCATCCCAGTCAGAGTTCCCTGACCGGGTAAATCTTTTTCTTTGCGAGCTTTGTTTACCCCGTAGCTCCGGGAGATGGTACTGGGGCGCCTTTGCGTGAGATCTTTTCGGTTCCAGTTTATCCGGGTTAGGTATTGACTATTTTGATTTTAATGTCAAGGGATTTGATCGCTTTTCAGGTATGCATGACTATTGAAAAAACCCGTCGGTCCCTGTTTGAGTTAATATATCCCCGGTCGGAGAGGAGGTGGGCCCTGATAGGGCCCACCTTGAGGTAGACGCCTGATTTACAGGCTTTGTGGGCTGGTTAGAACTTAAAGACAAAATCCATCTGGAACCGGTCCTCATGCATCTTGTACCGGTCGGCGTTCAAGAGGGGATCGCCCGCCTTCTGCCAGGTAGATACCGGGTCTGTATAGAAAAAGACAGTTTTCGTTCAGGCACTATGTAGGCATATTTGTAGTAGAGAGAGTAGGCGCCCTTTTTCCCTTCATTGCCGATTTCTTTTGAGTTTGTCATTTCA
>JAUWPC010000010.1 GCA_030611815.1 Desulfobacteraceae bacterium | reverse complement strand
GCCTTTTACGGCGTGAAACACCTGACCTGTTTTTCCATGAAGTCAAATTCCAACATGGCTATCCTGAGGCTTTTTGCTCTGTTGGGAGGCGGTGTGGACATCGTCTCTGGAGGTGAGCTCTACAGGGCGTTGAAGGCAGGGGTGGAACCGGCTAAGATTGTCTATTCAGGGGTGGGCAAAGAGGTCGCAGATCTTGAATATGCCCTTAAGACCGGAATCCTCATGTTTAATGTGGAGTCTGCACAGGAAATACTTAAGCTGAACGAAGTGGCCGAAAGGATCGGTAAAAGGGCGAGGCTGGCTATCCGGGTCAATCCTGATGTGGATCCAAAGACCCATCCCTATATTTCCACTGGTCTTAAAGAGAATAAGTTCGGCATCGATATCAATGATGCCTTTGATCAGTATTCAGTCGCCTCAGCCCTGAACGGCCTGGATGTGGTCGGGGTTTCCTGCCACATCGGATCCCAGCTCACTGAGGTGGGGCCATTCGTGGATGCCCTTAGGAAGCTTAAGAAATTAATTGGGCGTCTAAGGGATATCGGTATCCGGGTAGATTATCTGGATTTGGGAGGGGGCCTGGGAATTACCTATGAAAGTGAGGCGCCTCCCCATCCTAAAGAATATGCCCGAGCGATTCAGACCGAGCTTGGGGCATCGGACCTGACCCTAATTTTTGAACCGGGCCGTGTGATCGTTGGAAATGCGGGGATACTTATAACCAAAGTTCTCTATACCAAGCCAACCAAAGAGAAGATGTTCTTTGTAGTGGATGCGGCGATGAATGATCTTATGAGGCCGAGCCTCTACAATTCATACCATGGCATTCAGCCCGTAAAGGTCTACGGTCGGGATAAAGTGAAGGCCGATATAGTTGGCCCTATTTGCGAATCCGGGGATTTTTTGGCCAAGGGGCGGGACGTGGAGATGCTTGACCCGGGTGATTTGATAGCGGTCATGAGCGCCGGGGCCTATGGCTTCAGCATGTCCTCTACATATAATTCGAGGCCTAAGATTTGCGAGGTTATGGTCAAGGGAGATCGCTATTTCACCATAAGAGAGAGAGAGAGCTTTAAGGACCTCATCAGAGGTGAATCGATTCCCGATTTCTTGATGGAAGACCAGAACAGAGTGCAAGAGGGCTGAGGGTTGAAGATGAAACCTATCGAATTCTGGAAGATGAGCGGCAGCGGCAATGATTTTATCCTGATTGACAACAGGGATGAAGGCATAAAGGAAGCAGAGATGGGCCGATTGGTTGAAAGGGCCTGTAGACGGAGGGAATCTGTGGGAGCTGATGGCCTGATCTTTGTCATTAAATCGGCCAAATATGACTTTGGATGGCGTTATTTTAACGCCGATGGCGGGGAGGTGGAAATGTGCGGTAACGGAGGCCGTTGTGTCTCCCGTTTCGCCTTTTTAAAGGAGATGGCAGGTCCCAAAATGACCTTTGAGACCTTAGCCGGACCGGTGTCGGCTGAAGTCAATGGACGTGTGGTAAAGGTCCTTATGCCTGAACCCGGCATTGCTTCCATGGACATAGACCTGGAGTTCCAGCAGGGCTGGAGGAGTTGCGATTTTATCAATACAGGGGTGCCGCACGTTGTGGTTGATGTTGAAGACTTGGCGGATTATCCGGTAAGGGATCAGGGCCGGGCTGTTCGCTACCACAACCGGTTTTCTCCGGAAGGGACCAATACCAACTTCATGACGAAAATCGGCCCCGACAGGTTAGCGGTGAGGACTTATGAAAGAGGGGTCGAGGACGAGACTTTGGCCTGTGGAACAGGGGCAATCGCCTCTGCCTTAGTGGCTTCGATCAGGGGGATGGTGGCATCTCCCGTGAAGGTAAAGACCAGGGGGGGGGAGGAATTGGCCATTTATTTTCAGAGGGAGGGCGATTCCTTTGACGAGGTGTGGCTCGAGGGAAACACCTCTATCATCTACGAGGGACGACTGAACCAAGAGGCCATTTAGGATTGAATATTGACTATTGACTATTGAATATTGACCAATGGTAAAAGATAAATGATAATTGTGAAGGGAGGTTGTCATGTTTAAAGGATCTATTGTCGCAATAGTAACCCCGTTTAAAGATGGGAAGGTGGATGAAGAATCATATCGTCAATTGATAGAGTTTCAGATCGAAAACGGCACCAGTGCAATTGTACCCTGCGGGACAACCGGCGAGTCTGCAACCCTAAATGTAAAGGAACACGCCCGG
The DNA here is from genome assembly GCA_030611815.1 of Desulfobacteraceae bacterium. Lineage (GTDB taxonomy): Bacteria > Desulfobacterota > DSM-4660 > Desulfatiglandales > Desulfatiglandaceae > Desulfacyla. Next base: position 22,442 of record JAUWPC010000010.1, on the reverse strand, counting down.
GTTATCGATATTGCCGTGGAGGCCGTCAATAAGAGGGTCCCGGTTATCGCGGGGACAGGCGGGAACAGCACAAGTGAGGCGATCGAACTGACGGAACACGCCAAGAAGGTGGGGGCGGACGCCACCCTGCAGGTAACTCCATATTACAACAAACCGACTCAGGAGGGTCTGTACCAGCATTTCAAGGCCATCGCAAAGGCGGTGCCCCTGCCTCAGGTCCTCTATAACGTGCCGAGTCGGACCAGCGTTAACATGCTTCCGGAAACAGTGGCGCGTTTAGCGGAACTCCCGGAGGTGGTGGCCATAAAAGAGGCCTCGGGGAATATTGGCCAGATGGCTGATATTGTGAGGTTGGCCGGGGATAAGATCACCCTTTTATCAGGCGATGACAACCTGACTCTTCCGGTTCTTTCCATTGGGGGGGCAGGAGTGGTCTCCGTGGTGGCCAATATCGTTCCCCGGGATACGGCAGATCTGGTCAAGGCGTGGGAAGAGGGGAGAATTGATGAGGCAAAAGAGCTTTTTTACAAACTCCTCCCACTTTGTCCGGCCATGGTCTGTGCGCCAACTCCGAGTCCGGTCAAGACCGCCTTAGGGCTGATGGGGAAGATCCAGGCTGAGATGCGGCTACCGCTTTATCCCATGGCGCCGGCCAATCTTGAAAAGCTGAAAAAGGCGCTTTCGGAATACGGCCTAATCTGATACGGTTAAAATTATAGCATAGGTTCCCTCCCTCGCGTTAGAGTTGGTGGGGGAGGGTGAGCTGTTAATTTTCCCTCTCGGGCTCTGCCTTTTCCTTTTCTGAAACCTCTCTCCGACCTGTCAAATACCATTCATCAAGATCCCATAGGCCTCAAGGTAAATGAAGGTAATGCAAAAAAACCCACTTCATGTATGAGCTCATATCTCAGCATTTCTAAAAGCTGTGATACTGTCCAGATGGAATCAGCAATCGTGCCATTATTTGCAGTTCAAGCTATGGCACCCACACCATGGTAAAATAACGGGATGGATTGCTTGCGTCACAGCTCAGCGACCGGATTCTTGAAGCTGCAAGGCATAATGGCGGCGCACTTGGCGCAGACATGGGTCGTCTCCGGCAGATCTGAGAAGTAACTCAGGGAACGCCGGTTCTCATTCAGCCGATCCCAACAACGCCGACGATCAAAACCATCTTCCTTCAGGGCCTGAACAGGGCAAGCCTCAATACACTTTCCGCATTCCTGTCTGGCCTTGAGAAGGCAGGCCTCCTCGGTTTCTATCAGGGGATGGTTTCCCAGTTCAGCCTCTGTCACGAGACTTCCGAACCGACCCGCGCAGCCCGCCGGCGTGATTAACATACGGTGAACACCGAATCGACCCAGGCCAGCCAAATAACCAAGGTGCTTATGAGACCAGCGCGCCATTAGTGCGGCTTCATCAAAATTGTGTGTAGCTGGTGCGAGACCTGATTTGAAGCCATGCTCGCCTAAAAGGTCACCCAAGGCACTGGTTAACCGACCAATAAGATCATTCGTCTGAACATAGGCTGAGCCCCAGTTTCGGCAAGGCCTGTTACCCTCTCTGTTTTCTTTGACCAATTCTTTTTTGAAAGGGATGAAGAAGACAACCACTGACCTGGCAGTAGGCAGGAGATCTCGCGGATAGAGGTGCTCGTGATATGCGATATCGGGAAGTTGATCAAATCGTTGATCAATTAAGGCAGTCACCACAAGAGGCCGCTGCCACCACCCTTCACTGCCCAACCGTCCTGGCTCGGCCTCTATAAAACGTTCCGTAACCTCCCGCAAAATCTCAATGGTGATCTCTTCCTCCATAGGATTGCCCTCCTACTTTCATTTCGATGATACAGCCGTTGATAAGGCCGCCCCGGTTAAATATAGAGAAACCACGATTTAACTGGGCAGGCAAAATTCACAAAAATAGGTTGAAAAACCTATAAAACTCGGGTACAAAAGTCAAGGAGGTATGGCCCTGAACGATCTTGAGATGCTGTCACAATACTGCGTCTCTTGGCAGGCCTTGCCTCAACAGGGTGTGAGACCTTTGAAAAACGCTCCCTTTTGGCCAATCTCGGCGTCAGGCTCAAATTTCAATCCTCGAAATATTCAACATATTCCTGTGGTTAAAATTTTCGCCTTCCTTGACCTTGACCAGATAAGCGCAGACTTCGAAATTGAACATTTTTCAAAGGTCTCGGTGTAAGGGTAGTGATTTGGCGCAGATTTATTGATATGGGGGTGCAATTATGATTAATGCTATTGTTGCCGGCGCTGCCGGCCGGATGGGGCAACGGATCGTTCACATGATTCATCAGAACCCCGAAACAACACTTGCAGGCGCATTTGAACTACCCGGGCACTCGAGCGTCGGCAAAGACGCGGGCCTTGAGGCCGGTGTGGGAGATTTGGGAGTGAAGATAGCCGGTATTCTGGAAGAGGTGATCGACAGGGGAGATGTGTTAATCGATTTTACTGCACCCGAGGCCACGTTAAAAAATGTTAAGGCCGTTGCTTTACGGGGAAAAACGGCAATGGTGATTGGCACCACCGGGATCAAAGGTGAGATGTTGGATGAGGTTGAGACCCTTGCCAAGAAGATCAGGTGTGTCCTGGCCCCCAACATGAGCGTTGGTGTCAATGTTATGTTCAAGATTGCCGGGGAGATGGCCCGGATCTTAGGGGCCGATTATGATATGGAAATTTTGGAGGTGCATCACCGGCTCAAAAAGGATGCCCCGAGCGGGACAGCTATGCGCCTGGCCCAGATATTAGCTGATGCCTCGGATAGGGACCTGGAAAAGGTAGGAGTATACGAGCGGAAAGGGATGATCGGTGAAAGGACCGATGAGGAGATCGGCATTCAGACATGGCGGGCAGGTGATATTACCGGCGAGCATACGGTGATGTTCGGAGGCATAGGCGAGAGGCTTGAATTAATACACAGGGCCCATAATCGCGACAACTTTGCCAGGGGGGCCGTGCGGGCTGCATTATGGGTGACAAAGCAGCCGGAAGGTCTGTACGACATGCAGGATGTGTTAGGGTTAAAGTAAGTTAAGTGCCTAAAGTTGAGGTACGCAGAAAGGATAATATGAAATTATTTGACCATGCAGAACGACTGAAACAGCTTCCTCCCTATCTTTTTAAGGAGATTGATCGAAAAAAGGCCGAGGTTATGGCCAGGGGTGTTGATATCATTGATCTCGGCGTGGGTGATCCTGACCTTTCCACTCCCCAACATATTATTGGGGAGATGAAAAGGGCCGTAGACGACCCTGCAAATCACAGGTACCCGTCATATTCGGGTATGAACGATTTCAAGGAAGCTGTTGCCGGGTGGTACCAGGAGAGGTTTGGTGTCGATCTTGATCCGGGTACAGAGGTGGTGTCCCTGATCGGGAGCAAGGAGGGGATCGCGCATCTTCCCTTAGCCTTTATTAATCCTGGAGATCTCGCTTTAGTTCCCAGTCCAGCATATCCTGTATACAATATTGCTACGATTTTTGCTGGGGGAGAATCCTATTTCATGCCCCTGTTGAGTGAGAACAACTTTCTCCCTGATCTGAACAGCATCCCTGATGAGGTGGCATCGAGAGCCAGGCTCATATTCATCAACTATCCGAATAATCCTACTGCTGCTGTCGCTGACCTCAAATTTTTTGAACAGGTGGTGGAATTTGCGACCAAACATAATATCTTGGTTTGTCACGACGCAGCCTACACCGAAATGGCGTTCGATGGTTATCGTCCTCCCAGTTTTCTGGAGGCCGAGGGAGCTAAAGAGGTGGGCATGGAGTTTCATTCTCTATCCAAGACATATAACATGACCGGATGGCGGATCGGGTTTGCAGTGGGAAACCCAAGGGGGATAGAGGGCCTTGGGGCTGTGAAGAGCAATATTGACTCCGGTGTTTTTCAGGCGGTTCAGAGGGCCGGTATTGAGGCAATTCAGGGTGACCAGTCCTGTGTCAGGGAGATGATTCAGGTTTATGAGAGACGGAGGGACGTAATGGTTAGGGGCCTCAGGGATTCAGGTTTTGAGGTGGACCCACCTAAGGCGACCTTTTATCTTTGGGTGAAGGTCCCTGAAGGTTACACTTCAACCCAAATTACAACAAGGCTCTTAGAGGATGCAGGTTTAGTGGTGACCCCCGGCAATGGCTTTGGAGAACCGGGAGAAGGGTATTTCCGTATAGCACTGACCCAGAACAGGGAAAGGCTCGGTGAGGCATTGGATAGGCTGAGGAAAATGAGTTTTTAGGTAGTGTCGATCCATAAATGGCTATTTTCCGCAATCTCAGCGTCAGACTCAAATTTTAATCCTCGAAATACTCCAATGTATTCCTGTGGTTAAAATTTTCGTCTTCCTTGATCTTGCAAAAACTAGCTCATTTCTGGATGGACACTAGGTAGCGAAAGTGCCTTTAGCAGAGATGAACACAGTTTATATCGGGGTTGGCTCGAATCTTGGAGATAAATTACAAAATTGCTGTAAAGCCATTGAATTAGTTGATAATATAGAAAACTGTACGGTAATGAAGCAATCCCCCTTTTACCGGACCGAACCGGTGGGTGTGGCATCCCAGGACTGGTATGTGAACGGGGTGATTCGTGTTGAAACAGGGCTTTCTGCGCAAGATTTGCTAAGATCCCTTCTCTCTATCGAAACCGGTATGGGAAGAGTGAGAAAGCAGAGATGGGAATCGCGTATTATTGACCTTGATATTCTTCTCTATGAACATCATGTGATTGACGAAAAAAACTTGACTATTCCTCACCCGCTCATGCATATAAGAAAATTTGTCCTTATGCCGATGGTTCAATTGGATCCTGATTTAGTTCATCCTATTCTTGGCAGGACCATGTCTGAGCTCCTTGATGATCTTGCTGAAGAAGGGCAGGGTATTATGCCTATAGGGAGGGCATAGATGCGGTTTTTGATTCTCATTCTCCTTGCATTTCTCCTATATCGTGTGGTGCGGAAGTATATGCCTCTCGGTCAAAAAACGGAACAGAGCGCAGGTGACGGGCCTGTTGACGAGATGGTTCAGGACCCTTCCTGCATGACCTATATTCCGCTGAGGAGCGCTCAGAGAAAGGTCGTGGGCGGAAAGGAATTCTTTTTCTGCAGCAAGGAGTGTGCTGAGAAGTTTGAAAAGGAGATGAGGGCGCAACGGTAGGAATTGAATATTGAAGATTGAATGTTGGCGATGGGTAGGATTCTTCTTGGTGGATTTCAAAGATAAGCGAATCCACAATCCACAATCTAAAATCAGAACGGGGGGTTATATGAAATTTTTCATTGACACGGCAAATGTGGAAGAAATTATGAGGGCAAAGGAGTTGGGCATGGTGGATGGTGTTACCACCAATCCGAGCCTGGTGGCCAAAGAGGGGAGGGAGTTTAAGGAGCTTATAAGGGAAATAGCTGACATAGTTGACGGCCCGGTAAGCGCAGAGGTGGTGAGCCTCGATGCAGAGGGGATGGTGCGAGAGGCCAAGGATCTGGCCGGGATGGCTGATAACATGGTGATAAAAATACCCTTGGTGGAAGAGGGTCTAAAGGCAGTCAGGTCCTTGGCCCAGGAAGAGATCAAGACCAATGTGACCCTTTGCTTTTCGCCTGTCCAGGCATTGATGGCCGCTAAGGCTGGGGCGGCATATATCAGCCCGTTTGTGGGCAGATTGGACGACATAAGTCACATTGGAATGGATCTGGTAGAACAGATCATTACTATCTATGAAAATTATGCCTTTGACACAGAGGTGATTGTTGCAAGCATACGAAATCCCATCCATGTTCTGGATGCGGCCCTCATGGGCGCAGATATTGCAACGATCCCCTTTAAGGTTATCCAACAGTTGATTAAGCATCCTTTGACTGATATCGGCGTAGACAAATTCCTTTCAGACTGGAAGAAGTTAGGTTGAAGATGATTCTTTCGAGGATATCCTGGGGAGCCGCATTGATCCTGGTCCTCTCGCTATTTATGAGCATCACCGCGTGGGCGGATATCTATCGCTACGTGGACAAAAACGGGGTATGGCATTTTACCAATATAAAAACAGACAGGCGATACACCATATTTATCAGGAGCGCCCGGAAGACACCGGCAGAATATATTAAGGAGTACGGTAGTATTATCAGACAGGCATCGAAACGGTTCGGTATTGATGCACACTTTATAAGGGCGATAATAAAGGCCGAATCAGGCTTTGATCACAAGGCGACTTCCAGCAAGGGAGCTCAGGGTTTGATGCAGTTAATGCCCGGAACAGCGAATGATATGGCTGTTGAGGATCCCTTTGATCCGGAAGAAAATATCTTCGGCGGCACCCGGTACTTCAGTCTCCTGTTGAAGCGTTTCAAGAATGATAAAATCTTAGCCTTAGCCGCCTACAACGCTGGTCCGGAGGCGGTGGAGTCATATAAAGGGGTGCCCCCTTTTCCAGAGACCAAAGCCTTTGTAAAGAGGGTGATGGATTATTATGAAACATATAATTCCAAGGCCAAATGACTTCTGTTTTCGCCCTCTCATCGAATCGAGACCTTTGCAAAACGCCCCCTTTTAGCCAATCTCGGCGTCAGGCTAAAATTTCAATCCTCGAAATATTGAATATATTCCTGTGGTTGAAATTTTCGCCTTCCTTGACCTTGACTAAAATTGAACATTTTTCAAAGGTCTCGAATCTTCATCCCACTCCCACCACCGACCCGGCCGCCAGGATTAGCAGAAAAGCAGAGTGGATGATATGGCTTGCGACCATACTCTCCGGGTTCTTTATGTTGCAGTCATCTATTTCGTATGCAGGACAGGACCTCCCCTGCCTGATTAACATTACATCTAAAGATGCTCTTTTGGTGGCAGACCCCGATGGCAGGATTCTATATAAGAAAAACGAAACAAAAAGACGTATTCCGGCCTCAACAATAAAGGTATTAACCGCCCTAACAGCGCTCAGTCACTTCGGCCCGTCTTACAGATTCCGGACAGAGTTTTATACGGATACCTTTCAAAACCTCAAGGTAAAGGGATATGGCGATCCCCTTCTGACCTCTGAGATTTTGCAGGAATTAGCAGATTATCTGTCAACAAAAATCCTGCGCTTTCAAGATCTCATATTGGATAATACCTATTTTTCCTCCCACATAAGAATCCCTGGGTGCGGGAATTCAACCAACCCCTACGATGCGCCTGTTGGGGCACTCTGCGCAAATTTCAACACGGTGGTTTTTCGCCGTGACGGAAAAGGGAGAATCATATCTTTAGAGAGACAAACGCCTATGATCCCCTTTGCCAGGGATCGGATCCAATCGTTAGGTTTGAAGGGAGGGCGTAACACTTTTTTGCATGATCCTCGAGATGCGGCCCGCTATGCAGGAGAACTCCTCTTGCACTTTCTAAGAAAAAGGGGAGTGAAAAGCCAGGGCAATATCCGGTTTGGCCCTGTTGGACCCGGCGACACGTTGATTTATACCTACGAATCCATCTTTACATTAGAAACAGTTGTTCAAAAGATGCTGAAGTCATCAAGTAATTTCATGGCCAATCAGATTCTTATTGCCTTAGGCGCCTCAGTTTGCGGACCGCCGGGGACCTTGGCCAAGGGTGTCAGAGCTGTCACTGACTACGCAAAGAACGAACTCCTGTTACAAAACATCAAAATTGTCGAGGGATCAGGGATATCGAGGCAAAACCGTATTTCCGCCATTGGGATGCTGACCATATTGAAACGATTTAAACCGTATAGGCATCTCCTCAAGAGAAAAGATAACGTGCTTTACAAGACCGGTTCGCTCAAGGGAATCAGGACTGAGGTTGGATATATAGGAGGATATCCCCAGGGGCCATACTACTTTGTTGTTTTTTTTAACCGGCGCAATTCTGATATGAATGCTGCGATCAATTGTGTAAAAAAGGCTATCGCCCATTAGTAGACCCTAACGTTGCATAAACCTTCGGTCCAAAAACGCTGCGCTCGCTCTATATCAGGCCATCAAGAAACGCTGGTCCATTTTCAAGACCTCACCGTATGTTGAATACGCTTTCACCCTTGAAACCGTCCCAACGTCCCTTGCTGACCTAATCTAAAGCGTTTTGAACTCAAATCTTATGCAACGTTAGGGTTAAGTCGTCGGAATTCAGGAGGCAGGATTCAGAATACCTGTTTACCCACATTTTAGATTATAGGAATTAATCAGGGATATGTCAACAGGATATCCCTTGATTTTTCTTGAGTAATAGGGACAAAGGTCAGGGGATTCTTCCGGCATGGAGGTACCTGTCTTTCCCCTTTCTTTACTCCCAAATTGGTTAGAAACCGATTTGATTTCTTAGGCCATGGCTAAGGCAATATTTTTTGGTCTCTTATACGACCGTGGCTATGTAAGGCTTATCACAATATTAGCTTTGGTTGAGGTATATAGCAGATATCTGTAATTTTGGGTGGTGCTGAATCTTTGACATATCCATATGGTAACTCCTCTGACACACGACGTGTAATCCTCCCTATCGTGACTCTTTCCTTTTGCTAAAGATCAAAAAAACAAGGCTACCCTTGCCTCAATCAATACAGTTCATTTATAATAAGGAAATCCTGTCGAGAATATGGGCTGTTTTGGTTGAATTCAACAAGATCATATGGTAGGTTACTGCAAATTTCCGAGGCAAGAGAATTGAAGCTTTCAACTACCATTTGTATCCTGAAAAGATTCAATAATTCAGGATCATGCAAGTATTGTTGACTTGGCGGCACCATTGTCTAACACTTTTACATTGTATTCGGGCGGACCACAAGATATTGGGTATCGTCCAAGCGGCTTTGTTTACAGATACTTATCAAGATATCTGGATTTAGCAAAAGCCTAAATCCGTTTATTTTGGAAAGATCAGCCCCGGCAGTTTGGTTTTCTTATAGCGTATTCAAACGGTTTGAATTGGGCGGTTACTGTCCTGAATAACTGTTCTGGAAAAAAGCGGAGACGTATGAACAATCGGATTCTATCATAAGATAGTCAAGAGATTGATTGAGTTGTGAGCATGATTGACGGTGCCAGGACCTCATGAAAAAGCCTGAATGGGAAAAATACAAAGTAGGCAGTCCTTCCAAGAGAAGGAATTGGACAGAGCCAGGCTGCGAGCCATTCTCCACAGTGCGCCATATTGCACATATACACGACGCAGTAAGAATCATTGAAGATGGGATGATAAGGTCATCCCTTGTCTGGGATGAAAGCCGGCTGAAAAACAGCCGGACTTGCGTCTCATGGGTTTCCCCAAACTCGTGGGCCCATGGGTCTATTTACGGCAATGTAAGCTTCGAATTCGATTGGGAAACAATAGTTAACGATAGAGATCTATATTGGGTTGAGGATGTAAAGTCATATAATCCGCCTGCATACAGAATACTGATCACAGACAAAGATTATGATTCCGACGAGAGTGTTGTTCCTTATGACGAAACCAAGCCAGAAGGCCCTTTATATTGGGACGGGAAAACCTGGTACAGGAACGGACACTATACCGGAGAAATAATGGTCGATTCTGATCTGTCTCTCAGGAAATGTCGGGAGATTGAATTTGTGGGCCACCATCTAAGATATTGCACCAAGAATGGCAGCAGCTGCCCTGAACTGGGATCATCCCAGTACGAGGCCGGCACCAGAATCATGGCCAATTTAATCGGGAGAGGACTGAGAAGGCATAGGAGATTATTTCTGGAAAAACAGAATGATGAGCTTGAATTCATACCCAATACAGCATCTATACTCAGCAAGCTAATTCAAGACTTCACCGATGAATTTGAGGATACGGACGTGGTTGTCTCAGGGAAAAACAGAAATCCGTTGTTGAAGGCCGCACTGATATTGTACGGAGAGGAACATTATGATGAGGCTTTCTCGCTTTCGAAATTGCTCGGATCAAAGAGCGCAATGAAGAAATCCTTCAGATCCATTTTATCAAAGTTCTTCCGCCTCTCGCCGGAGCAGATTGATGCCGACTTAATGCCAGGACGGCGGTCCCGGAGTGTCGATTAATAAGGGTTTGCTTAAAGAATGATTTGATCATTCCATAAATCCGGTTTATATGTACTTGAAAAACATCGATTGAGTCAGAAAGATGGGTGCACCCCCTCCGAGCGAATTCGCAAGATATAGGTTTTTTGAGCTGCCTTTGCCGCATCTCCCGGATCGTCTCATTAGCATCTCCCGGGAATTGGCAATGCAGATCGAAGAGGAGCCTCCGCCCACCATTAATGAAGTCATCCTGCACGCGACCCCGACCATGATAAAGCGTAATGCGTCTCTTGATGTCTATATTTACGGGTCATTCAGGAGCAGATTCAGGGCGATTAACAATTTCGCAGACTATCTCGTCCATTTTTACATTCAGTCCGGTATCCTGCCACTGGTCAAACCTCTCACAAGACCAGAATGGGCCTTGCACTATCAGAATAAAGGGCCCGCGCACCTCCGTATCTCAAGGAGTGGCTGGCTTTTGAACAAATTGGAGTGAGTCAAATGGCTGAGAAAGATATCTATATCGGTCTGGCATGGAGAGCGCTATCAGCCGGAGATGCGGCTGTAAACAATTCAGCCCATGAATACGGCGGATTTCTCGCTTATCACGCCTTCGAGTCGACTGGTGGAGCCTTGTGCAGAAGCCGTGGTGTCGAATATCCTCGAAACCATAATAGAAAAATCAACGCTTTCCTTACGCAAGCAAACAGAAATCGGATAGGGCGGCAGGTGGCCGCTACGGCGATTCGTATCGCATCGATAAGGAACGAGTGTCTCTACCCGATACCTCAGCCGGGCGGTTCTCACATTCATCCCAAGGACCAGCTGAGTGCCACCAATGTCCGGACAATGTTGCGGCGAACAAGAGGCATCGTTCGGATGGTCAGCCGTCTTCTGTAAATATCACCACCTCCATCTCTTTCCGTCAGGCGTAAAGGGGTTCGTCAGATCGAATTCCGGCTCATCCTCCTCGCGGTCATATCTGCGGTATGGAAGCTTGATCTCCTCCAAGACCCACAGAAGGGAAAGCACCACGCCATAGCCTCCCAGAGCCAGGGAGTGCTCAACAATTTCAGCATCGGCGTCTACTTCTCCTGCCAGCCAGGCGTAAGCAGGCACTCTCTCCGGCCGCTCGGGCATGTCCACGCCGTCGAAATAATCGAAAGCATGCGTGTAAGGGCTGAGTTTCTCTCCCACCTTGACATGGAAATCGAAACTCCCCGATTTCTTGTACCACCTGATCGTCCCCTCCTCGCAGACAACTACTGCACAGGCTTCTGGGGAGATTTGAGCATACCGCAGGGCCGTGGCGGTAAGGGTCGTTCTGAATTCACGGGCGATTTCAGAAATAGTATTCATATTGGGTGATTGGTCTTTGAAATAGCGGGAAAAGATGTCGTGGGGCATAAGGACAGATGCTGCGAATTCGTTCGCCTCGATTTCCTGCTCTTTGCTCTCATTCCACTGATACATATCCTCCTCGGTGCAAAAGATAAGCTGGGAATCGCTGTGCAGCTCGAAATGTCCCAGCTCGTGAGCGATGGCGAATCTCTTTCGGCCTTCCTCTGGCAATGATTTGTTCACAGTGATTATGCCGATCCTTCCCTTCCGCACCAGGCGGCCCTCTGATCCTTCCAAATACCGTTCCTTCACCAATGCCCCGCGCTCCATAGAGATATCCCTGATGCATATCTCATCAGGATTTCTTATCTGCAGGCTTTTGATGATTGCGGCCGCTCTTGCGGATGCCAGCGGTGTATTCATATCTAACCGTCTTTCTCCTCCTCCAAAAGATTCAGGTCTTCCAGGTCCTCGATCAGGCTCTCAAGGTCATTTTCCGAAAAGGAATCCCGCTTGCGGAAATAGGCTTCTGCATAGGAAAAAGCTCCCTGCCCGTAGCTGCCCATGAGGATTTCCCTGACCTTATCCTTCAGCTCAAGAGCAGTCCTTCCTATCTGCTTGGATTTCAGCAATTCTTTAACCTCCGCCCGCCTTTCCTTTGCTCTGTCGCGCCAGGCAAGCCGCCTGACAGCTGATCCTCTTTTTGCTATCTCATCTGCCGCAGCCGCCAGTTCAGCGGTATCAATCCCCAGTTCTTCCAGTTCAGTTGCTATTTCTTCCTGGGTGAGCCCCTCAGAGTCGCTCACAAAATCAGTAAGGCATTCTATGAATCCCTTTTTTTTCATTTCTCCCCCTTTCGTATGAGGTGCTTAAGCTTTGCAGCCTTCCGGAAAAGCCTTTTTTTCACGTTATTTGCTTTGGAAACATTCCAGCCCGTCTGCTCTGCGATATCCTGGGGCTTGTCGATACCTTCATCAAAGCACAGCATGAGAGTCTCAAGGTCCTCATCTCCCTCCACCATTACGTAGAATTCATTTCTTATCTCGTCTTCAAGGGCCTTGTTTTCTTTGGCAATCAGCTGCTCCTCAGGATTGGGCGTTTCGCTGGCCTGATAGAATCTGGTCTCAGGCATTCTCCGGGATTTGTCGTGCTCTTTTGATTTGATGAGGTGGTCGATGTCGCTGTCGACGATCCACTTGAGATGGGTGTACAGATTAGGGTATTTATCCGGATCCCATTCCCGCACCCCCGTCCAGACCTTCTCGATAGCATTGAGGGCCATGTCCTGCGGAGTCCTTCCCCCGGGCAGCTGATCAGGACTTCCGGATTTCCAATTGTAGCGACAGGCTTTCCAGATGGCATAGTGCGTCAATCGGAAAGTGATGTCTTTCCAGTCCGCTCTCTCCAGAAGTTCAAGGATTCTATCATGTGCCATCACCCCTCCTATTGAATAAAGCCGAGCACTGGAAAAATTTGCCACTTTTTTGGCAAATTTTCAGATTCACCGGTTTATAGATAATAGAAAGCAAAATATCAGCAATAAGGAGAAACACGTCATGTCAAGAAATTCATCAGAATCGCAGGAGCATCGTGACTTGATCAGCATGATGGCGAATCATTTTAAAAACGAAGGTTTTCGGAACATCAGGGCAGACATTCCGGGCTTTCCTGACCCTGAGGTGATTCACGGGACCAAGAAAAACCATTTGCCTGACCTGACAGCGAACAACAATGGTACTGACATCATCCTGGAGGCAGAAACCTCCGACAGTATCTTCGATGACCACACCATCAACCAGTGGACTCTGTTCGCAGACGCTGCTCAGAAATCCGGTGGTGAATTCCACGTGGTGGTTCCGAAGGGATCAAGGAGCGCAGCAGAGCAAAGGGCGGCCAGTCTCGGAATTCAGCTGAACAATATCTGGATCCCGAGATAATCGCACAACTCTCTTACAGCGTCAAGTACGCATGATATCAAACACTTCAAGAGGTTTTGAAATGTCCAGAAAGACACACCACGTGTTGTCTGCGGGCATGGGCTGGAAAGTCGTAAAAGGAGGATTCAAAAGGGCTTCCTGGCAATTCATCCATGAACAGGTCGCAGTATCAATGGCAAGGGAGCTCAGGGCTGAATATCCTCGCAATGGACACAAATTGATTGACAGCATGATGCAATCAAATTGCAGTGAAGTTCCGTCAGTTCCTCTGGACCAGATCCGTCTAATGGGATTTCTCACCGGAAGCCACCAAAATCTTGACTCCGAAGCAACAGCAACATTGAAAGATAGCTATGTTTTGACTGATGCGGTCCATAATTTAAAATCGGGCCTAACATCCCGACGAGAAATCCATACACCTTGGTGTAGCCGTGGCTGCCATCATGACTTGTTTGGAGCTGGCGGCATGTCTTAAACGTGAAATGGGGCTTGAAAGCATGTCTGTTTCCTACATACCTGAGTCGGTTAAGTTGCGCCTGTGGGGGAAATCCGGTGGGCGATGTCAATACGAAGGCTGTTCTAAAGCTTTATGGATGGACAATTTAACCAAAGCTGAATTCAATGTAGCATACATTGCGCACATTATTGCCGACAAACCAACTGGGCCCCGAGGTCATTCCGAGCTTTCGGAAAAGCTCAAATCAGACATAAGCAATCTGATGTTGATGTGCGATGAACATCATCGTCTTATTGATAGAATTGATGTGCGAGGCCATCCAGTGGAACGTCTTCGGTCAATGAAAAAAAGTCACGAAATACGTATCGAACTTTTGACATCCTTGCAGGAGGACAAGAAGAGCCATGTGCTTCTTTACGGTGCCAATATCGGGGAGCAGAATGCCTCTCTTAGCTGGAGGAAAGCTGCGCAGGCCATGATTCCTCTCCGGTACCCCGCCGAACCAAGGGCGATTGAGTTAAGCCTTTACAATAGTGCAGTTGAGGATCACACACATGAATTTTGGGACACGGAGCTACGAAATCTCCAACTTAATTTTAATAGCACGGTTAAGCCAAGAGTTGCCGGATCGGGGGATGTTGAGCACCTGTCCATTTTCGCCTTCGCCCCCATACCACTTCTCATCGAGCTAGGGAGACTCCTTTCAGATATTCCTGCCGCTGAAGTTTATCAACTGCATCGAGAACCACCCGATTGGAAATGGCAGGAAAGACCTGAAATCTTCGAGTTCTTTATAGAAGAACCGAGCGCAACGAATCCTACTGTGGCTTTGAACCTTTCGCTTAGCGCCAATATCAATAACTATCGAATTTCGGCTGTGTTTCCAGGGAAAGAATTATCAATTTGGCGCATGTTCATTGCTACACCCCATAATGATTTCTTAAAGAGCCGGGAACAATTACGATTATTCCGCCAGCAATCTCGAGAACTTCTGGACAGGATCAAGGCTCGCCACGGCCAGGATGCCCTGCTCCACGTTTTTCCAGCCGTACCTGTGTCAGTCGCAGTAGAGATCGGAAGAGTATGGATGCCCAAAGCTGATATGCCGCTTTGCATTTACGACCAGAATCGGAAACTGGGCGGTTTTATAAAAGCCCTGAATTTTCCATAGCATTAGAATCAGGAGGTCTGAAAGATGGTATCAGAAAGGCGTGATGAATTCAGGCGGTTTCTTCAGGGATTGGCGGAAGCGTTGGATATTTCCGAAGCCCAGTATGAGGCCGCTGTCAACCACTATGAGGCGGTTGGAGATTGGCTGAACAAGGAAGATTCGCAGGTTGCTGTGCATGATCCCCAGATCTTTCCGCAAGGTTCCTTCCGGCTGGGCACGATGATCAAGCCCACCAACGACACCGACGAGTATGACATCGATCTGGTGTGCGAGATGAAGAATCTCAGCAAGGAACGTGTGACTCAAAAGCAACTTAAAGACATGGTTGGCGACCGTCTGAAGGCGAACGAACGTTATCAAAAAATGCTTGAAGAGAAAAATCGTTGTTGGAGACTGCAGTATGCTGACTCAGCGCGGTTTCACTTGGACATTCTTCCAGCAATTCCCGATCATGACATCAATGGAATTGCCCGGATGATCGGAGTCAAAATTGCCGCCAGCGCTATTCTAATCACCGACAAAGACCTGTGGGGATGGCAACGCAGCAACCCCGTCGGCTACGCCGAATGGTTCAAGGAATGCATGCGTGTCCAGTTCGATTCGCAACGCCTGCTCTTGGCCGAGTCGCTTCAGGCAACCGTAGAGGAGGTTCCTGAATACAAGGTCAAGACACCGCTCCAGCGTTCCATCCAGATTCTCAAGCGGCATCGGGATATCATGTTTGAGGGCGATCAGGACGATCGTCCGATATCGATCATCATCTCTACCCTTGCCGCAAGGGCGTACAAGAACGAAGACGACCTTCTGGATGCGCTGCAAAGTATTATCAATCGGATGCCCAGATTGATTGAACGTGATGAAGAGGGAACCGCGCTCGTTTTGAACCCGGTCAATCCGCTCGAAAATTTTGCCGACAAATGGAAGAAGCATCCAGAACGGGAAGCCAAGTTTCGGCAGTGGTTGCATCAGGTCCAAGTCGATTTTGATTCAGCACTCCACGCCGATAGCCTGCTCGATATGACCGAGGGACTCAAGCCCCGGTTTGGTGACCGCATCGTCAACGAAGCGGCTTCGAAAACCTTTACAACTCGTAATAGCTCAATAAAAACCGCCGCATCGATCGCCCCGAGCATCCGCATATCCAAGCCCAGTAAGCCATGGGGGCGTATGGTTTGAGTAACGGTAAAGAAACACTGATAAGGCAGCAGTTCGAGGAGTTGGTCCAATTTTTTCCTGGGCTCAAGCTCTGCCAAGATATCCCTGGGCTCTGGGTGATTCGGGGTACACTATCTTTTTCTGCCACATTTCAGGGCGTGACTATGTCGGACGCGTTCTCAATACTTATCTTGCTGCCCAATGACTATCCGGAATCCCCGCCTGTCGTTCAGGAGACTGGCAGTCGCATCCCTGCCAACTTTCATCAGTACGGGGACCGTAATCTTTGCCTTGGTGCACCGGTCGAAGTCAACCGACGCTTCAAGGCCGATCCCAGGCTCATATCCTTTGTCGGAACACTGGTCGTCGAATACCTTTACGGTTACGCCCATTTTGAAAAAACCGGCACACTGCCTTTCGGAGAGCTCTCTCACGGGTGCCAAGGGATTCGTGAATATTACCAGGAGGCCTTCAGCACTGATGATGTTCGGATTGCATTGGCGCTGCTCAAAGTGCTTTCCGATGGCGCATACCGAGGGCATCATGCCTGCCCATGCAATTCAGGCAAAATCTTGCGGAAATGCCACGGACCGGTACTGTTTGAGCTTTTGAAACATCAACCGAAGGAGAGGTTCCTGCTCGAAGCCACCAATATTCTTTACAGCTTGAATGATAATGAACTGGAAGATTTCAACTGGGATCTGCTGCCCAAGCAGTTAAAGCGCGAACTTGATGCAATGGCACGCGAAAGAGCCAAGGGGGAGAAATGCACATGACAATGATGGTTTCTCGTTCTTGGGGATGTTTTTCGCGTCGCAAGTCGGACTTCGATAGTGGGATGGAGCGGGGAAGATGCAGTCTCATCGGAGTTAGAATCGAATTACAGTTATCCGACATAGGATGAGATCCAAACATCTGCTATGTATCTGGAATGAAACTGATATTGAGTCATCCACAATACATGGCGGCCAGGTCCCAACAAGATAAGGACTCAGAAATGACCTGTGACATCGAGTCTTCTGCACGTTGAAATTCAATGATCATTATCCTATTCATAAATCGGTATCGTGACCGAAAAATTTCGAATACGCAATCTAAGCATGAGTGGTGATACTTCCTTTTTATCTCCGATTTAGCGAATACTGACATATGAGCGAGGTTCAGCATTTCCAAAACCTGAAAGATCATCAAATGCCACTCGGTCCCATTGTTGACCGCCAGCCTCCCTGTTACGCTCCCTTCCTTGAGTGCCCTCATTCATCACATGCTTCCAACACTGGCAATAGATTCTGTAGACCTTCATTTTCCTTGACATTCAGACTTAGATGAAGAGGATTGCCTGAATAAACGTTTTTTATCAAGACTGTGCTATGCCAAAAAAGAACAAAAAGTTCCTTAGCCCTGATCAGGCGATCACTGAAATTTTAGTCGATTTCAAGTTTGAGCCCAAGCAGTATGATTTGTTTGCTGAGGTATACACCTCTCTTGTTGGAGGGGAAGCTGTCGTCGGCGAAGAAAAATGCCCTCCATTTGGATTAAAACACCATGGAATCTGGTATCGATCCGGTGTTCTGGAAGAAAAAAAGTTCTACAGCTTGCAGGACTTCCCCGACTTGCTTGCCCAAGCCTTCCTTTCAAAGAGCCCCGGTGGAGACGAAATTTCCAGAATCTATAGTATGGTTATGGGTGTTAAGGCGTATGTTGGAGCAGGGCCGCTTAGCGACGCTGGCATCTGGGTTGAGACAGAAATGGAAAGATTCAGATGTATACAGTGTGGGCATTGCTGTCTGGAACTGGCCGATTCATACTGCACAAACGCATATGAAGAAGATATCGTCAGGTGGGAAAAAGAAGGGCGATGGGATATCCTGGAATATGTTGTAGGGGGCGATCTTTGGATAAGCCCCAGAACCAGTCAAGATGTCACCAGGTGCCCCTGGTTAAGGAAGCTTCCGAACAAGAATAGGTACATTTGTAGAATCCATTATACAAAGCCAAGGCACTGCAGAGAATATCCAAAGTCAAAAAAACACGCATTGCAAACTGGATGTAGAGGCTTTGCGTCAGGTGAAATATCCAACAACATAGCAGGGTGAAAAGGGGATGATAGCAAAAGCCTGCTTGTCTATCCTTTTAAAATTGCATATAGTTGCAATGACACTACAGTATTATCAACCCAAAGACAAGGAGGGCGAAAAATGAACATGGAACAAGCGGGGAAACTATGGCTGGAGTATCACAGGTTAAATTCACAAAAAAAATACGGTCAAGTCATATGAGGCGCTCCTCTCCAGGTTTAACCGGGATTTTGGAGAAAGGAGCATTGAAACTGTCACCACTGACGAAATCCTTGAATTTTTGAACGAGATTACCGAAGGAAACAAACAACAAACCAAACGCATCAAATATGCCCACCTCTCAGCCTTCTTCAACTTTATCAGAGCCAATATCAATACAGATTTTCGCAATCCCTGCGACAACCCGATGCTTAGAAAGATGTTCCGGGCAAGACCCATTGTTTCCTGGGAGATCATCGAAAAAGACTTGATCGACGAAATCATCTTCACAACGGTAAAACCAAGGAATCGCCTCATCCTGGAACTGATGGCCCGAGGCGGGATGAGAGTGGGCGAGGTTTTGAAACTGAGGTCCAGAGATGTCCAGGGCCGGAAACTGACGCTCAGGGACCCCAAAAGCGGGAAAGAACGGGAGCATGTATTTATCCCACAGAAGGTGGCCGACAGACTCAAAGAATACATCAGGGACAAAGGGATTGAACCCGATCAGAGGATTTTCCCCATTTGTTACGAAGCTGCCAGGACAATGGTCAAAAAAGCAGGTGATAAGGTTGGCATACGGCTCCGGCCCCATGATCTCAGACGGCACGCCGCAACATATGCAAGCCGCTCAGGTGTCCCCATCGAGATCGTCTCAAAAGTGATTTTACGGCACGCGAACCTCTCAACGACCCAGATCTACCTTGGAAAAGTTCCTGATACCGAGGCCATGAGATGGATAGAAAACCTCTATGCGTAACCCAATCAATTCGGGGTGGAGGTCGAAAAGGTCTTCACCCCGGCAAATGTCATTTTGAGATCTATCTAACTGATATCGCATTATATTTGTCACTCGAAAGGCCGCTCAACATGGCAGATATCCCAGCTTTTCGGTGGTGCTGAATCTTTGAGATATCCAGATGGTACTTCTGGGGCACAAGAAACCTCGCCGACCTTGCAACGACTCTACCCATCCCTATTCATAGCCAAAAAAAAGCCGATCAATCTCGATGCAATCAAAAAGAATGCAAAATTTTCAGGAAAGTTCTTCAGTTGTGACCGTATATGTCAAATCCATCTGTTATAATGGTCTCGAAAACATGAAATCCGCAATCCTAAATCCGCAACGAAGTTTTATCACAATGCTATTTTTCTCTCTGCGATCCCTGCGCGCTCTGCGAGAGATATATTGAAAGGAGGCACACAACATGGATAGCATTATCAAGAATTATCTCGAACAGCTTAAGGTCGGCCGGAAACAATCCCACAAAAACCTGGCTCTCTAGCCGAGACAGACATTCGACTGATTCAAGGATCGAGAGTTTCTCAAAGAGAAGACGGAATCGGGGGCTGTAGAGCATCCAACGACCAGTTTCCATTGACTTTTAGATGAGTTAGGTATAAACAACATTCAGCAGTATCCCGAACCAGGTTTCTTCTCTCTACCCGATAAGGAAAGAGGATTTGAAATGGTCTATAGTTACCCTAAAACCCCGTTACTCTGGTCAGATGGAGAACGAGGTTTTTTATTTTGTGGTCCCAGGAAGTAAGCATGGTAAAAGATATGGTATTTGAAGTGGGAA
The DNA here is from genome assembly GCA_030611815.1 of Desulfobacteraceae bacterium. GTDB lineage: Bacteria > Desulfobacterota > DSM-4660 > Desulfatiglandales > Desulfatiglandaceae > Desulfacyla. Next base: position 2,499 of record JAUWPC010000010.1, on the reverse strand, counting down.
TAAGCCAACAAAGTCAAGATGTCCCCAAGGTCACACGAGATAAGGTTTTTCATGGGAATGCTTACAACATTTATGCAATGGTAGTATGTTGACAGAAAAGTGGAAATTTTATAATTTATATACGTCCCGGTAACCACGCTCTGTTCTTTCTATTCCATTATCTTTTTATCCATTTTTCATTGATAATTGTATTAATAACTCATTGATAAGAAGGAGTTTTCGTCTTGGAAAATAATAACAGGAACATTCATGCGAAAATACGATACTGATCTTGCCGCAGGTGACATTCGACAACTTTCCAACGTGGATGAAATTACCGCCTTTTTCGCCAGGCTCGGTTACTCGACCGATATGAGGACCGAACAGACTGTTCAAAATCTTGGCATAACTGCCGAGGGAGCAAAACGGGCTGTAAACCATATATGGCTAATTGCGGACGAAGACACCCTACTGCAGGTCTATCTTTTTGAGTTAAAAAGCGTCACCATGACCAACATCCGCGAATTGACACGATCATTTCGTAATAAAGCGGGCAATTTTCTTTTCGTTCTTGCGAGCGATTACAGTAGGATCGATTTTGTCCTCATTGAACGGATCTCTCCAAGATCCATCTCCAACGGCATTGGTATCAAGCAATCCGGGGTTCGACCACGTGTTTTAACTGTGGACCGCAGGGACCCTGATTCGGTTTCAATTCGGGTATTAAAGAGATTTACTTACACCGAAACCGATCCTTTGTTCCAATATGAAAAGTTGCTTTTCGCTTACTCCATCGTGGATTGGTCTGAGGATTACTTTAATAATCGCGCGCTTTTCTCGGATTATTTTTTAATGAACCGTCTTCCAACCATGCCTGAATGGCACGAGAACCCGAAACCCGCTTATAACCGACTGAAAGAGATATACAAGAATGGACTGTCTAAATACCTTTCGGAGAGGGAAGGCGAATTACACAGCAAGTTATATCAGCAAACCTTTAGTGCGTTGGGTTTCCAGTGCGTAACCGGAAAAGGAGCTACAGATCCGGCCTATGAGCGACCGGACTATTTTCTCTTTTCCACCACTCAGGATTCCAAGGATGAAAGACCCTTGGCGGTAGCCCTGGTTTATCCCTGGGGGCGCTCGCTTGACGGAAAAGACGACCGACGTGATAAAGATACTCCGGATGAAAACCCAGGAGCTTCTGTGGTCAGTCTTTTGGAGGCCGATCAAGCTCCTTGGGCCATTGTCACCAATGGTCAAACCTGGCGACTTTATTCACAAAAAACCCACTCGCGCGCGACCAATTATTATGAGATCGATCTAATCGAAGCCTTATCTCTCGGAAACCCGGGACTTTTGGACCCGGCACAGGCCTTCAGGTATTTTTGGCTATTTTTCAGATACAATGCTTTTGAAAAGAAAAAAGTTCTTCATGAGGGTAAAGAAGTCGAACACTCTTTTCTTGATCAAATGCTCACCGGAAGTGAGGAATATGCCAAAGAACTGGGGGAACGCTTAAAAGAACGCATTTTTGAACGGATTTTCCCCCACTTCGCCGAAGGATTCATTGCGGATATTCGAAGAAAAGAAGGCAGCGATACCAATTTACCTCAGGAGCGCCTGGACCAGGTTTTTCACGGAACCCTCACATTACTCTACCGTCTTCTCTTTCTGTTTTTTTCCGAGTCCCGGGATCTTCTTCCGGCCAAAGAGGTACGTGGTTATTACGACACCAGCATCAAAAAGCTGAAAACGGAAATTGCTGAAAAAGCCGGAACTATAGAGGATGAATCCTTCTCCAAAATCTCAAAACATTATCATGCCGATGAATTTGAAAGCTACAATCGCCTGGCCCAGTTGTTTCATGTCATCGATAAGGGTGACGAAAAACTGAATGTGCCGATTTATAACGGCGGGCTTTTTATTACTGATGTGGAACAGGAAGACAAGTCCGCAGAGGCCGTCAATGCCAGTTTTCTTTGTGAATACGCCATACCCGACCGTTATTTAGCGCAGGCCATTGATCTTATGGCCAGAGACGTGGATGATAAACGGCAGGATCTGGTCTTTATTGATTATAAATCCCTCGGCGTGCGGCAACTCGGCTCCATGTATGAAGGCCTTTTGGAGTTTCGACTGCGTTTGGCGCCGGAAAAGATGGCCATTGTCAAAGGGAAAAAGACAGAAGAGGTCATCACCTATAAAGAAGCCATATCAAAGAAACGCAAGATACTCAAAACCGGAAAAGGAAAAAACGCTACAGAACGTATCCTTCCCAAGGGCAGCATTTATCTTGAAAACGATAAGAGAGAGCGAAAAGCGACAGGGTCCTATTACACACCTCAGCATATCGTGAATTATATTGTTGAGCATACTGTCGGCCCTGTTCTTAAAGAGAAGCTCGAAGACCTCAGGCCGAAATTGCGTGAAGTTGAACAAAGGCGAAGGGCCTTTGATAAGGGTCCTCTGGAGAATCTGTGGGTCCAAAGTCCCATTTTTCCATTTAACCATGTAATA
>JAUWPC010000108.1 GCA_030611815.1 Desulfobacteraceae bacterium | reverse complement strand
ACCACGAAGGGCACGAAGAGCACGAAGTAGGGTTGTATCCGGATATGCTGATATTCCCTGAATTCAGCGATAAAGAACCGGATTCAGACATCATAAAGCTACAAATAACTCAACTGCAGCTAATTAGTCAAATAAATAGATAATTTATGGATTGAGGAATTTAGGAATTTAGGAATTGCGAATTATTATAATGAATTAGACTCAATAGGATTACTCCAAATTGCGCATTTTTTGACTTTTTACATGGGCGTCATTCTTTGATCTTGCAATTTGTAGGGCAGGCGCCAGCAGCAGGCCCTGAAATGCCTAATCTAATCCTGCGGCAGCCATGATTTCGGGAACAACTTCTTCCTTGCCAATGGCCATGATGTGGACACCGTCGCACATCTTTTCCTCTCGTACCCGTTTGATCATGCGGCCTGCGATTTCGATCCCTTTACTCAATGCCCGTCCTTTTGGTGCGGAGGCCATTTCGTCGATAAGCTCCTGGGGCACGTTTACCCCGGCAACATTCTTGTTCATAAAGCGGGCCATGGGCGCGGAGGTGAGCAGGATTATGCCTGCTAAGATTTTAACCGGAAACTGCCTGGCATAATCCATAAAACCCTTAAAATTGTCTAAGTCGTACACCGCCTGGGTCTGGATAAACTCGGCCCCCGCCTCGATCTTTTTTTCAAACTTGATGAGCTGGGGCTCAAGGGGATTGGCCTCGGGCGTGACGATGGCGCCCGCACAAAAGGAGACATTTCCGTCTAACTTGTTTCCGCCGAGATCTTCTCCCTTTTCCAATCTCCTTATTGCAGCAACCAATTGGCTGGAATCCAGGTCAAAGACCCCCTTGGCCTCCTTGTGATCGCCAAACATCACCGCATCACCGGTGAGGCAGAGGACGTTATTGATCCCTCTCTGGGAGGCAAAGAGAAGATCGGCCTCAAGGGCCATCCTGTTTCGATCCCTGCATGTCATTTGTAATATGGGTTCCCCTCCCATCTCCTTGACCAGAAGCGCCCCTCCCAGGGAGGGGAATCGCATGACTGAACTCTGATGATCCGTCACGTTCATGGCATCCACCTTGTCTTTCAAGAGCTCAATGTGGTGGGCCATTTTGTCAAGGTTTGTCCCCTTCGGGGGGGCCACCTCAGAGGTGACAACAAATTTGCCTGATGTCAGGGCATTCTTAAAAGCAGAAACCATGGTTGACCTCTTTTGTTGCGGGTTACGGGTTGCGAGTTACGAGTTGCGAGTTACGGGTTGCGGGTTTCCAGTTTCAACCTCCATTTCCCCGGGCTCAGTTCTCCCTGGTGGTTGCGGGGTTTCTGCAGTTTTCTCATGGCATCGAGCCGATTCAGCTCATTCAGACGGTTATATATGAGGGTCCATGCACACTCTTTGTCCTTATCGATTTCGCATTTCCCGTTGTTGGTGCCCCCGCAAGGACCGTTTACCAGGCCTTTGTGGCACGAGGTGACGGGACAGATCCCGCCTGTTTCACCCAAGATGCAGGTGCCGCACTGGGTACAGATCTCATTGAACTCCCCCAGGGAGGTTTCTTTGCCGATGAAAAGAGTGTCTAAGGCCGGCACAACCATCTTTTTTATTTGCCTGGCAATGGTCTGGACACCAAAGGCACAGGTCATGATCAGCAGGACGTCAGCCTGGTCAATCCGGCCCCCATATTCGTCTAAGGCATCCCTTGTCAAATTATCACAGGCCACGGGCACCACCACGTCTCCGGTGATCATTTTCCCTTTTTGAGACAGCTTTTCTTTCATCTTTGCAATTTCGGGCCCGCCCCCGGTCTGCGTCAGGGTGACACATGTGCCGCAACCGATGATAAAAATCCTTCCCAGACCCTCTAAGAGCTGGTCCAATTCCTCTTCCGGCTTTTGCTGCGTAATGGATCTGATCATGTTTATCTCCTGTCTTTCTCCAGGTCACATCTGAGACACCGGGTGGCCTCCCTGAGGGCCTGTTCAACACTAAAGCCTTTTTCTATCTCCCTGAAATCCTTTATCCTGTCCTGCGGGCTCTCAAGCTCGATCTCTATCCTCGGTTTCTCTTCCGTGGTCTCCTCTTCTAAGGCCAGCCCGGCATCCTCGGCCATTTCGGTCTTCTCATCCAATATTTCTATTCTGCCGGTGTCCCCTTGAATATACTTGTCTATGGCCAGGGCGGCCCTCCTCCCTGAGGCAATGGCCTGTATGAGATAGGTCGGCCCTGCAGTAAAATCACCACCCGCAAAGACCCCTTTGATGTTTGTGGATAAGGTATTCTCCTCTACGGCCAAGGTCCCCCAGAGGGCCCTTTCCAATTGCCCGTCCTCAGACAAAAAGGAGGGATCCGGGGCCTGGCCAATGGATATGAGCACATTATCCGCTTCAACAACCTGGGTGGTTGTTTCGTCAAAGGAAGGGTTAAACCGCCCTTCTTCGTCAAATACCGAGACACATCTAACAAACTCAACTCCCGTAACACAGCCCTCATGGCTGATGATCCGTGTAGGTCCCCAGGAGGTGTTGATGGCGATCCCCTCGTCCAGGGCCTCTTCTATCTCCTTATCCCACGCGGGCATTTCCTCCCTGGACTCAAGGCAGAATATCTGCACGGCTTCAGTGCCTTTTCTCAACGCGGTCCTGGCCACGTCAATGGCCACGTTTCCCCCTCCCACGACCAAGGTCTTTCCCTTGAGGGTGATCTCTTTTCCCATTCGTACGTCAGTGAGGAAGGCAAGGCCATAGGAAAGCCCCTCAAGCCCCTCCTCCTCACCAGGGATCCCTATGCGCTTGCTGGCCTGTGCGCCCGCTGCAATAAAAACGGCAGAGTAACCTTCGTTCATCAAATCATCCACCGTGTGGTGAGCGTCAATGGGTGAGTTATAGAGGATCTCCACCCCGCAGCTTTCAATATACTGGATCTCCTCTTGAATCGCCTCCCGGGGAAGGCGGAACTCGGGGATGGTAATGCCGAGCATGCCGCCGGCAACCGGTTGAGACTCGTAAACAGTCACGTGATAACCTGTTTTGCGCAGAAAATAGGCGCAGGTTAAACCGGCCGGGCCTGCCCCCACCACCGCGATTTTTTCTGATCTTGATACAGGAAAGGGCTCCTTTGCCATGCCGATATTTTCAAAATACCAGTCCGATGCATACCGCTTAAGCGACCTGATGGCCACGGGCTGGTCCAGCTCACCCCGCCGGCATTTGAATTCACAGGGATGAATACAGATACGGCCGCACACGGCAGGAAAGGGATTCCGTTCCCTGATGATATCAACGGCCTTCTGGTTTTTTCCCATTGCAATGGCCGCAACGTAATTGGGGACGTCGATTCCCGCGGGGCATGCATGCTGGCACGCGGAGATGACCATGGAATCGCACGTGGCCCCGGCACAGCGATGCTCTAAAATGTGATCCTCATATTCCTTCAAGAAATATTTCAGTGTGGAGAGGGCCGGCTTGGCGCATGTCTGGCCCAATCCGCACAGGGCTGACTCGGTAATGGTCGCCCCGAGGTCTTTAATGGTCTCAATATCTTCGAGCCGGCCTTCCCCCCTGGTAATTCGAGTCAAGATCTCTAAGAGCTGTGTTGTGCCCAAGCGACAGGGCGCGCATTTCCCGCACGATTCCGACTGGGTAAAGCTCAAGAAGAACCGCGCGATTTCCACCATGCAGTTGTTTTCATCCATCACCACCATACCGCCAGAACCCATGATGGCGCCGATTCTCTGTAACGTGTCATAGTCAAGGGCCAGGTTCAGGTATTGTGGGGGCACGCATCCGCCTGAAGGGCCACCCATCTGCACGGCTTTAAACTGCCTCCCCTTTGGAATCCCTCCACCAATATCAAATATCACCTCCTTTACCGTAACACCGATGGGCACCTCCACCAGGCCGGTATTATTCACTTTTCCGGCCAGGGAAAAGATCTTGGTCCCTTTGCTTTCTTCAGTACCCACCTCAGCGTACCATTGGGATCCCTTCTCAATGAGAGAAGGGATGTTGGCCCAGGTCTCCACATTGTTGATGTTGGTGGGTTTCCCCCCTAATCCCGCCTGAGCTGGAAAGGGGGGACGTGCCCGGGGCATGCCCCGTTTGCCCTCAATGGAGGCCATAAGGGCGGTCTCTTCCCCACATACAAAGGCTCCTGCCCCCATCTTCAGTTGCAGAGAAAAATTAAAGCCGGTTCCCAAGATGTTTTCTCCTAAGAGGCCCAATTCCGTCATCTGCTCTAAGGCAATGGTCAGATGCTCCACAGCGATTGGATATTCCTCTCGTACATACATATATCCGTATTCTGCGCCCATGGCATAGGCGCCGATGAGCATTCCTTCCAAAACAGCATGGGGGTCTCCCTCTAACATGGCCCGGTCCATGAAGGCCCCCGGATCACCCTCATCTGCATTGCATATAATATACTTGGGATTGTTAGAAGCCTGACGCGCGAATTTCCACTTAAGCCCGGTGGGAAAGCCGGCCCCTCCCCGGCCTTTCAGTTTGGCTGCCAGGACCTCCTCAATAACCTCTTCTGGTGTCATCTTAGACAGGGCCTTGACAATGGCTCGATATCCGCCTGCTGCAATGTAGTGCTCTATTTGAGTGGGGTCTATGCGACCGCAATGGGCCAGGACCCTCCGTTCCTGTCTCTTGTAAAAGGGGATTTGCTCCCGATAAAATATGGGATTTTCTGTCTGAGGGTCCTTGTAGGCGAGACGGTCGATAAACCGATTCCTTTTCAGGGTGTAATCTACGATCTCGGCCGCATCTTCGGGTTCAACCTCCTGGTATTGGAGCCCCATCGGTTCAATGGCAATGACAGGGGCCTTTGCACAGAATCCGTGACACCCGGTGGCCCTTATTTCCACCTGTTCTGACAGGCCCTGTTGTTTTACTTCCTTTTCCAAGGCCTCTTTCACATCGGCAGAGCCATAGGCCCGGCAACCGGTCATGCACACCTGAACCACGGTCCTGGCCTCATCCATCTTAGCCAGGACTTTGTTGCGAAGCCATTCAAGTTGTCCCACGGACAAGAGCTTTTCCATGCCTCTTTTTATTCTCCCTTTTGTTTCTTGAACTGGGCCAACACACTGCTGACCTTGGTGGGGGAAAGTCTGCCGTAATATGTACGATTCACCATCATGGTGGGGGCTAAGAAGCAGGCACCCAAACAGGCCACCGTCTCTAAGGTAAACTGGTAATCGGGACTTGTTTCGTCCTCTTCAAGTCCCAGCTCCTTTTTCATAAGCCGGAGGATGCTTCGTCCTCCCTTCACGTGGCAGGCGGTGCCCCGGCAGACCCTGACCACATATTTGCCCTTGGGCTTCAGGGTAAATCCAGCGTAAAAAGTGATGACGCCCTGGACCTGCGCTGGAAATAGATTGACCGCATCACTTATCTTCTCAATCGATTTCGGCGGGATATATCCGATGGCCTCCTGAATTTCCTGCAGCAAGGGGATGAGGCCCCACTGCTCACCCTTATGTTTTTCTATTATTGATGAAAGTTGATTCCAGTCGATCTCTTTTGGCTTCATTTGTTGTCCCCCAACTTCTCCAACCTGACCTGGCACATCTTGAAACCCTGGGATTGCGTATCCTCCAACTGGATCAAACCGAGCAGGTTCAAGGCATCATTTCCATGAAACGCGGTTGGGACAAAGACCAGTCCCGGCCTTAGGCCTTTTTCTAAGCGGATTTCCCTGGTCAGGGCCCCTTCCCGGGATTGCACCTGAACTGTATCTCCGCTTTTCAGGTTCATGGTAGCCCCATCTTCCGGGGATAACTCCACCTCACCTTTCAAACCAAAATCCCGGATCCGTTCAGAATGCGCGGTACGGGTCCCGCTTCCCAAATGAAACCGCTGTGACCCTAAGATCGCCGTAAAGGGATACTCATCGTCAGTGATCTCGGTTTCCACTGGGCGCAGGGATGAAAAGGGGATCATGGTTCCCTCTCCATTGGAACTGAAAAGCCTCAGTTTGCTTGTTTCTTTGATCCAACTGAAATTTTTATTCGTGTTCTCCTTCAGGTTTGCGTACAAGGCTATGGAACGGGTCATTTCAGCCCTTATTTTGTCTAAGGAACCATAACGCTTTTCATGCCCCATCCTGGTGGCAAGTAAATCCAGGATTTCCCAGTCAGGTTTGCTACCACCAGGGGGCGGCACCACCTCGCTAAAGCATTCTATGCGCCCCTCCATATTGGTAAAAGAACCAGCCTTTTCACAGAAGGCCGCACCCGGCAGAACCACATCTGCAATTCGGGTGGTTTCGTTGTGGAGGATATCCTGGACCACTAAGAAATCCAGTTTTTTCATGGCCTCCATCACGCGATCACCTTGGGGGAGGCTGCGAAGGGGATTTTCGCCCATAATATAGAGGGCCTTGAGATTCCCCTTTTCGCTTTCCTCGATCATGCGAATCAGATTGAGGCCCTGATCAGGAGATATCTTCACGTTCCAGGTACGTTCCCACTCTTTTCGAGCGTCCGCATTACTCAGCGGCAAGCGGCCCGGGAGCGCATTCGGGACGGTTCCCATATCCCAGGCCCCCACCTCATTGTTTTCTTTGGCAATGACATAAAGCCCGCCGGCCTTGGTTCGAATACTCCCTGTCATCAGGGAGAGATTGAGCAGGGCGTCCATGGTTCGCGCCCCACTTCTCTGTTGGGTGATTCCGTGTCCCACAACTACCGCTATTTTTTTTCCCTTCAACAATTCTGCCGCACGCTCCAGAGAAGCCATATCTGTCCCGGTAGCGAGGCAGAGCCTTTCAGGATTAAAGGATGAAAGGGCATCGCTGTAAGGACCAAACCCTTCGGTGAACCGTTCTATAAATGCCGTGTCATGTCCAAACTTCTTCCACAAAATGGCAGCAAGGGAGTTGATCCATTCGCAGTCCTTATTGGGGGATATGGGTACCCAGAGGGATGAAAGGGGGGTCAGATCGGTTTTTCGCGGATCCACCACGATCAGGGGAGTCCCACCCTTGGCGGCCCTCTTGATTGCATAGCTCAATACAGGGGCTGACTGGGCCGGATTGGCACCTAATACAAGGATGGATTCTGCCCCACAAAGGTTGTCTATGGAATTTATGCGGCACCCACCGTCAGTCCTCTCATGGATCACACGAAGGGCCGATCTCCCGGCGAGATATCCTCCGTTATCCACATTGTTGGTGCCTAAGATCGTCCTGGCTATCTTCTGGAATAGATAGTTCTCCTCATTTGTGCATTTTGATGACCCAAACAGTCCGATACTTTGTGGTCCGTAATTCTTCTTGATGGCCCCGAGCCTCTTGGCGATGGTACTCAGGGCTTCATCCCATGATACGGGCTCCAATTGATCGCCCTCTCTGATCATGGGTTGGGTCAGACGCCCCCGGGCATTAAGGAAATCATGTGCAAAATGGCCGCGGACACAAAGGGTGGCCCCGTTCACAGAGCCGTGGAGACCGCCTGGGTTGATCTCTACGACCCTGTCATCAAAAACGCCCATGAGCAGGGAACAGCCCACCCCGCAGAAGCCGCAAGTGGTGTATTCCTCCCGATCCGGGGTCCCCACATACTTTGTGTCTCTTACGGCCAGGGCACCGGTGGGGCAAATGGATACACAGGTGCCGCAGAAGGTACAGTTGGAATGCTCCAGGGCCAGGTCGTGAAGGGTTGCAGGTCGCGATTTAAACCCCCTCAGATTATAATCAATGGCCCCCACAACAACCAGCTCATGGTCGGCACGAATACACTTTCCGCACAAAATGCATTTGCTCAAGTCCCTGACAATGAACGGGTTGTCCACCTCCAACTGCTTGTAGTTGGGCATGGGATAAAGATCTGTTTCTCCGATACCCATTTGGGCTGCAATCTGCCGCAACTGGCATCGGTTTCCTTTGCTGCAGACGATACAGGACTCAGGGTGTTCAGCGATCATCATACGGACGATATTTTTCCTGTGCTTGATGACGCGGGGAGAGTCTGTCACAATCTCCATATTAGGAGCAACAGGCGTGACGCATGATGCCATGATACGTCCGCTCTTTTCATCTTCAACTAAGCAAAGGCGGCAGGCCCCAAAGGGTTCGAGATCAGGATGATAGCAGAGCTTGGGGATCTTTATTCCGTTCTTCTCTGCCATCTCTAAGATGCTGGTACCAGGCGTGCAACTAACCCTTATCCCGTTGATCGCCAGACTTATTTCTTCCAAGTGTTTTTCTCCTCATCATCTCAGCTTGGCCGCATCCAAATAATGTCTCAGCTTTTCTTCACCACCGATAGTGATGATGTGTATCCCCTGGCAGAGGTCCTTGAGACCCTTCACAGTGTCTGCAAAGATTTCGATGCTGGCCTTTTGCTTGTCCGGGGCCTTGGCCAGTTTTTTGATCATCCAGTCAGGGACCAGGCCTGACTTGAAATGACGGTTCAGGAACTGGCCCATGCCGGCGGTCCTCAAGATCATCACCTCTGCAATTACAGGGGTCCCAAAGGTTTTGGCATGTTTCATGAATTTCTCAAACAGCGCCAGATCAAATACGGGTGTTGTGAGGAAATAACCGGTCCCGATCTTTGTCATCTCCTCCATCTCTTTCATCTCAAGATCCGGAACGTTTTTTCCCCATCCCGATTCAACACCGGATCCCAATACGAATTCCGCCTTAGACGGGAGTTCTTTGCCATCGACTGTATGGCCTTCTCGCATGTGCTCTAAGACAGATGAGAGCTTTCCAGCATCCACATGAAAAAACATCATTTCCTGAAGGCTGTCACCGGTGATCCGGTAGTCCTCTGTAAAGACAAGTAGATTTTCAACACCCGCTTCATGGGCGAGGAGGAGATCTTTTTGCAACTGGGGCCGGCTTTTATCCCGGGTGGTGGTCTGGTAAATGGACTCAAAGCGATTCTGCTTCAAGAGAGCGCAGGCCTTGATACTATCTCCGACAACACCCTCAACCTCTAACTCCGGGACAGCAACGCCATCCACGCGACCACGGATCAGCTCTAAGCGCCTTATGAGAGCCTCCGGTTCTTCATCAATGGGTGCCTGGATCTCAGAGGTGACAACAAACCTCTTCTTATCTAAGGATTCTTTTAGTTTCATTCTAGTCCCCCATAAAATTGAATATTGAATATTGAAGATTGATGGTCTCGTAAAAAGTCAGATTTCTCACAGAGCCCTCAGAGATAATATATTGACATTATTCATTTTATTTTGGCGCCTTTGTTCAAGACAAGCCTGTTTTTGCGAGTGCATCAATATTGAAGATTTGGGGTTTAATGGTTCCTCTCAAACAGTCAATCGAAAATCATCCCCGCCCTCTCTGGTCAAGGCGGGATTTCCGCTACGCTTTAACAATCATCAATCGACAATTCCAACAGTCTGGCCACCTCTTCCTTTAACTGGGGAAGGGGAAGAGGTTTGGAAAAGCAGACATCCGCCCCATGCTCCTTCATTTTCTTGAATTTCTCTTCGTCCAGGTAGGCGGACAGGACAATGATCTTGATATCTTTTGTCTCCTCATCGTTCTTGATCTTTTTGCATACCTCATATCCCTTAATATCCGGCATCATGATATCCAGAATCAGGAGGTGGGGCTTGAAATGGCTGACCTGTATCCCGGCCTCAAAGCCGTCAGAAGCTGAGATGACCTCGTAGTCATGCTCATCCTCTTCGAGGGATTGCACAATGGTCTCCACAATGATGGGATCATCGTCAACCACAAGGATCCTTGTGCGCTCTTCGACAGACGTATCCTCGGGAACGGGAATTCCCTGTTTGGTCATAAATGCGACAAGGTCTGATTGCTTTATGCGGCGATGTCCCCCGACGGTCTTATAAGCTGTGATATGGCCGGATTCAATCCAGTTGATAATGGTTTTGGGGGAGACATTGCATTGTTTGCTGGCCTTAAAAACTGTCAATATATCTTCCATGACTTAGGACTCCTCTATTTAGACGTTATTTTAATTTCTATAGTTATTATAGTTATTTCAGAATGTCAAGAAAAAAATTGACCTCTCAGCACTTTTTTAATTAAAATAAATATAAAAACGGAAATAACTATAATTCCAGGGGCTTGAAACGCAGGTTCCTCTTGCGATTGGCAGAGGAAAAGAGTGTCCTGTTCAGTGAGATATGATGGGAAGAAAGTGA
>JAUWPC010000023.1 GCA_030611815.1 Desulfobacteraceae bacterium | reverse complement strand
GTTATGACCGCCAGGATGGGACCCCAGAGAACCAACGGGAACGCTTTTGCCGCCAGAGCCGCAATGACGCCGAACACAGTAAACGCCGCAAGCCCAATGGCTTTTCTGCTCAGGTGCCGCAATCTTTTTCCTGAAGTGCCTTAATCAAGCCATGACACAAATTCCTACCCTCTTTCTGCCTCGCCAGTTCCTTGAAAACCTAACCCAAATATTTCCTAAGCTCTTCATAAATTTTTTCTTTCTATATTTCGGTATCCAGATTATATGATATATGTATTCCCCCTTTGAATGGCTTAAACTTTGAACATTTCCCATTGAAAACTTCCTTGTCGCTTTTCACTTTAAGCGGTTCACATCAAAGGAGGTTTTCTTACATTCCCGGAAATGTCAAACTTTACGAGTCCCCCGGCAAAGCCGGGGGTTTACCCAGGATTAATTATCCTCCAAGATCCAAATAAAAAAATGGTGACGTATTTGCGTTGGAATATCTTGGATTCTTAAGGTATTTGAAAGATAGCACACAGATAAACAGAGGTTTAATTCCTGGAATGGCCAGGTGAAACAAATAATCGTTTTAACCCTTTTGCAGAAAGGAAACGCTCATGGATACAATATCTTCCGGCTTGAGCAACTATGTGGATCAGATCAGCAAAGTAGGCGGAGAATTAGGCCCTATGATTGTCAAGGGCATGATCCTCCTGCTGATCGTCCTTTTTCTGGTCAAATATTTGGGGAAGTTTTTGGCTGTGCTCCTCATAAAATATGGAATGCCCGAGCGTAAGGCAGCCTACTCGGTTACCGGACTACACATCCTCGTTCTGTTGGTAGGCGCCCTGGTTGTTCTCAATCTGGTTGGGTTTCCGGGTGCACTCCTTTTCAGGGTCATCATGGTTATTGTCATGGTTTCGTTGGCCGCCTTCATCATCGCCAAACCCTACATCCCCCAACTTCCCTTCAAAAAGGGCAACCTTATCCAGACGGGGGGGGCTATGGGAATTGTGGATATGATCACCTTTATGTACACGCGTGTTCGGACCCTTGATGGCAAGGTGATTTACATCCCCAACCATAAGGTCCTGAACGAGCAGGTGGTTAATTCAAGTGCCAGGCCCAATCGCCGTCTGGATATCGATTTTTTCATCCCCTATAATCAGGATGTGGAGAAAGTGACGGATGTGGTTGGAAAAATTCTGAAAGAGGATGAGAAAGTACTTGAAAAACCTGTCCCTCGAGTTGTTATTGAGAAGTTCTCACCCAATTATATGGAGATGAAAGCCAGATTCTGGGTAGAGAGAAAATACGCCCTCACCGGCCGTTGGGGTCTGAATGCCAAGATAAAGTCCAGTTTCGATAAGGAAGGCATCCGGATGGCCTCGCCCAGGCTTGAAATAACCCAAAACCGATGATATCAAGTCAAACACAAATGCCAGCTAACCTTGCAACCCAATACATTCATACATTCATATACTATTTGAAGATATCAGATGCCTGAACAATCAAGCTTGATTTAAATCACGGTTGCCCGGCAGAGTAACGTCATAGACGTTATTCGCATCCCGCTTTGCGGTGTAGTTTAATGAGTTTTATGAACCTGACCTGTTTAGCTATAGCTGGAGCCTGTATCTGGATTGTCATACTGCTTCTGCCATGGCGTCCCTGGGCCACTGCCGAGTCTTTGGATGCTGCTCCGGATTTTTCTGAAGATGACCTGAGTGATATAACCGCTCTCATCCCTGCGAGAAATGAGGCCGGTGTCATCGAAACTACCTTATCAGGGCTCAAGGCCCAGGGGGATAGCCTCAACATCATCCTTGTGGATGACCAGTCCGTTGACGGTACGGCCCGCGCGGCCAAGGCTTCTGCAAGGAAGAACCTGCGCGTTGTTTCAGGTGAACCCCTCCCAACGGGCTGGAGCGGCAAACTCTGGGCCCTTGAACAGGGTCTCAGACATGTTGATACGGAGTTGTTGCTCCTTCTCGATGCAGACATTGAGCTCAAACCGGGTATCCTTCAGACGCTTCGGAAAAAAATGCATGAAGACGATCTCCAATTGATATCATTGATGGTGACCCTCCGAATGGTCAGTTTTTGGGAAAGGCTGCTGATGCCGGCCTTTATTTATTTTTTCAAAATGCTTTATCCCTTCCGCCTCTCCAATTCCACATTTCCGTTCGTTGCCGCGGCCGCCGGAGGGTGTATCCTCGTCAAAACGGAAGCAATCAGGGAAATCGGGGGCTTTGGCGCCCTGCGAAACGAACTGATCGATGACTGCGCCCTGGCAAAACGGGTTAAATCCTCCGGCCACAGGATATGGATCGGCCTCTCTCATTCAGCTTGCAGTCTTCGCCCCTATGAGGATCTCAGAACAATCTGGAACATGGTGGCGCGTACCGCCTTTAACCAGCTTCGTTATTCTGCGCTGCTCCTCTTTCTCTGTACGGCCATAATGATCATTGCATTCTGGTTGCCGGTTGCAGGGCTGTTCTTCCCCTCGACCATGTCAAAAATAATTTCCGCCTCTGCCCTCTGCGCCATGGCCCTCAGCTACTTCCCGATCCTTAGATTCTACGGTCTGACAAAAGCATGTGCCCTTTGCCTTCCTGCAGTCGGGACTCTCTATCTCGCCATGACCTGGACATCGGCCATCCGTTTCTGGCAGGGAAAGGGCTCAGAATGGAAGGGGAGATCTTATGCCTCGAAACAGGGGCCAAAGGGGGCTTGAACCCTCGAACCCCTTAACGGTTACATCCAAGGTTCCACTATGTTTCGCATGAACGATATCATTTTGCTCCTGGTCATCTTTTCTTCCATGGTTGCGGGGATTATGTTTCCCGGCTTTGCCAACTATTTTCAGCCTTATCCTCTCTTTCTTATGATGTTCCTCCTGTTCCTTAGCTTTCTGCCCATAAAATTGGACGACATCTGGCTCATGATCCGGCACAATGGACCTACCATCATATGGCTCTCTTTGTTAAAAATGATCGCCATACCCCTAATTGTCTACTACCTTTTTAAGACATTCTATCCATCCTATGCAGTGGCCGCCCTCCTATTAACCGGAATATCCACCGGTGTGGTCGCCCCGTTCATCTCTACCCTTGTCAATGCAAACGGACCCCTGGTCCTAATCATGGTGGTAACGTCTTCTTTGATCGTGCCCTTCACCTTGCCGGCCCTCGTCAAGATCGTCCTGGAGCGCAACATTGAAATCTCATTTTGGGGTATGACCCAGATTTTGAGTATGGTCATCTTTTTCCCCGTTATAGCAGTTCAACTCCTTAGACGTGTGGCATCGCAGCTTTTGGTATCTCTCATGAAGAGACGGTTCCCCATTTCCCTGATTATTTTTGCAGCCATTAATTTAGGCGTTTTTTCCAGATATGCGGACTATTTCCATCAGAATCCCGGCACTGTCATCAATGCGGCACTCGTGGCCATCGCACTTGGAGGGATCTATTTTGTGGTCGGCCTTCTTTCTCTGTGGGGATCTTCTGTTGCAAACCAGCTTGCCGCCGTCATAACCTTAGGTAACGTGAACAACGTCCTGGTCCTTGTCTTCGCCTCAGAATTTTTTGGACCTTTGGAACCTACTTTGGCAGCCATGTATATGATCCCTTTCTTCGGTCTCATCTTTCCCATGAGGCTCTACCAACGCCTAAAAGGAACTGGGCAAATCAATGACTGACGTGCTCTCGCTGACGTGCTCTCGCCCTGCTTGACACAGCGCTCCAATTTCTCTAAAATCTCAGCAATAGTCAAATTACCACTCCCAGAGGAGGTGGCTTGTTTTTATTTGTCCTGGAAGGCACGCTGACTCAAGTGCCTAAAGTTTGAAGTGCCTAAAGTTAAGGAACTTCGTGACTTTTTTAAGAGGACTGGCTTCATCAAGGCCTCCAAGATAAACCAGGCCAAAAAAACACTCGCAACAGAAAGTCAAGAATTTCGACCGGTTTGTCCGCCTCGATTTACCCAAGTCCCGCTTACAGGCGGGACTCGACAAACACCTTGTTCTGGAACCGTTTATTATTTTGTTTTTGGATTCATACTCTTAATCGTACTCTTAATCATAATCGTTTTGAGTAAGATTACGATTATGATTAGGAGTATGAAATAGAGAAGTTATTTCGTCCAGGCACTATTTAGAAATGTCAAACAACACCTTTAACTTTAGGCACTTCAAACTAAATAATTATGGATATTGCATCTATCATAAAGAGCCGTGTTAAAGAAACCTATGATCTGCACCGTCAATACGTGAACCCTCAATTTGTGCGGGTATTGGAGGTAATCGGATTCAATCGCAACTATACCTCAGCAAAAGGGGCACGGCTTACAGACGAAAACGGCAGGGAGGTCCTCGATTTCTTAGCCGGGTTTGGCGTTTTCAGCATCGGGCGCAACCATCCCTTAGTGGCCCAGGTCCTGCGTGACATGATGGAGACCGGACCGCCGAGCATGGTCCAGATGGATGTGGGGACCGTTTCCGGGCTTTTGGCCGAGGCACTGGCCCGTATCGCCCCGGGGGACCTGGAAGCGGTGTTTTTCACCAATTCAGGGTCTGAAGGGGTGGAAGGAGCGCTCAAATTTGCGAGACAGGCCACAGGAAAAAGCAAGGTAGTCTATTGTGACCGGGCATTTCACGGGCTGACCTTAGGAGCCCTTTCTGTGAATGGCAACGAGGAATTCAGGGGGCGTAACGAACCGCTCCTGCCCGGCTGCATCCCCGTTCCTTTCAATGATCTGGACGCCCTGGAGTCCGCCCTTTCAGGCAGGGACGTGGCCGCGTTTATTGTTGAGCCGATTCAGGGCAAGGGCGTATTCATCCCTGACGACGACTACCTGCCGGGCGTACGGCGCTTGTGCGATGAATACGGGGCCCTTCTTATCGCCGACGAGGTCCAGACCGGTCTCGGCCGCACGGGCCGCATGTTTGCCTTAGATCACTGGGATGTTGTCCCGGATCTGTTAGTTGTTTCCAAGGCCCTCTCAGGGGGTTATATCCCGTTAGGAGCCATTATCACCAGGCGGGAGATCCATTCTAAGGTCTTTGACAGCATGGACCGGTGTTTCGCCCATTCCAACACCTTCGGGCAAAATGACCTGGCCATGGCCGCCGGACTTGCCACGCTTCATGTGCTCGAGCAGGAAAACCTGATCGAACGTTCGGCCCGGATGGGCGAATATCTCATGAACGGTCTAAAAAACTTGGCCGGACGTTACGAACTACTCCACGAAATCCGCGGAAAAGGTCTCATGATCGGAATACAGTTTGGCGCGCCTAAGTCATTTACCCTTAAGACCGGCTGGAAACTCCTTCACAAAATGAATGAAGAACTCTTTTGCCAGATGATTACCATCCCCCTTTTGGAAAAACATAATATCCTGACCCAGGTCGCCGGGCACGGATTAGACACTGTGAAGATACTCCCACCATTGATTATTGATAATGCCGATGCCGATTGCTTTCTTGAGGCCATGGATAAAGTCCTTAAGGATGCCCACAAATTCCCCGGCTCTGCCTGGACAACGGTCAAGAACTTAGGTCTTCGCACCGCAAAAACCGCATGAGCATTCGAAAACAACTCCAGGAAGGCCTCTTAACCTCGCTCTGGCGCCTCGTATCCGCCCATCCCGGCGCCGTCATTGCGGCAGGCCTGATATTAGCCATAATATCGGCTTCGCTCTCCTTCCTCTTCCTTCGCTTGAACAGCGACCAGGACAAACTTGTATCCCCTGATGTGCCCTTTCAAAAAAGGTATATAGAGCATCTCAAGAACTTCGGAGATCAGGAATATCTCTATGTTGTCATAAAGACCGGTGGAACCGAAGCTGGGAAAAAGAAGGCCATACAATTTGCAGAAGCCCTTAACCGCCGCCTTGCCCAACACCAGGACCTTATTCAGGCCGTCTACTACCGTATCTCAGCAGAGGATCTGGGCAGCGGCGCGCTCCTTTTTGCTTCCCCTCAAGAGGCGGAAGCCCTCTCCAAGACCATTCTCTTCCTCACCCCTTTCATAGACACCTGGATCAGAGACGGGTCCTTATCCGGTTTTCTTGAAATGGTGGCCCGGCTCGTAGGGGGACCTGCCCGCCATGGCGAGGCGGGCGGGATGGAAGGGAGCGCCCCTGATATGGATCCGGTAATTATGGGGCAGGCCCTTTATGTATTGAAGGATTTCCTCAAGAATATGGATGATATCCTGTTGGAAAAGGCGACATACCAGTCCGTGTTCGATCTGTCTCAGTCCGGGAGCCGCTATTTCTTTACCTCTTCCGGCAAGCTGCTGGTCATGCGTCTTCTGCCAGATAAGGATTTCAGTACCATGGATGTTATACGCAAACCCCTCCAGATGGTGCGCCAGGCCATTGAAGCCACACAAGCGGAATTCCCTGACATCGAGGCTGGTCTTACGGGGAGACCAGCCCTCCAGGCCGATGAGATGGAAACCACGGACAGGGACATGACCAGGGCAGCCTTAATTGCAGTGGCCCTTATTGCGATCCTGTTCACGGCCATACTCCATGGATGGCTAAGGCCTTTCCTACTCTTGATATCCTTAATAATGGCCATAGCCTGGAGCTTTGGGTTTGCCACCATAACGGTAGGCGAGCTGAATCTATTGTCCATTATTTTTGCCTTAGTGTTGGTAGGCATTGGTGTAGATTTCGGGATTCACATGGTTATGCGCTACGTTGAGGCCAACAAGAGCGGTTTAAGCGTAGACGATGCGGTCCGCACTACCATTTTCAGGACCGGCCCCGGCATAATTCTGGCCGCAATCACATCGGTTTGCGCCTTTTATTCGGTCCTCGGGGCTGACTTTATCGGATTAGCTGAATTGGGTCTCATCGGTGGAACAGGTGTGCTTCTCTGCCTCTTGTCCATGATGACGGTACTTCCTGCCATGTTGTTAATTGCCGGGAGGAGAAAGCTCTTCCCTTCGTCAGTCCCTAAGGTAACCGCCCTCCCCTTCCTCGAACGTCTCTCAATAAGACCCGGATGGACACTTTTAATCCTCGCTGCCATAACCTTGGCCGGACTTCCGGGGCTTTTAAAGGTGCGTTTCAACTACAATCTGTTAGAACTTCAGGCCAGAGGCCTTGAATCTGTAGAATACGAAAGGATCCTGATTGAGGCATCGGATGAATCCACCTGGTATGCTATTCTTACTGCCGACAATCTTAAAGATGTTAAGCGCTTAACTAAGACCTTGAAGGCTATCCCCTCCGTGGGGAAGGTGGAAAGCGTCCTCGATTTTATCCCGACAAAACAGGCCCGAAAATCGGCCATATATGAAGAGGCAGCCAAAGCATTGGAACATATTCCGGCCAATCCCCTACCCTACCCTACCCTCAATCCGGAACGATTGATTAGGGCTTTGTCCCAACTCTCCTACGCATTAGAAGGATTGGAGGAAAAATTATTTGCCGCCGGAGCCGGTTCGGAACTTGCCCAGATTGATCAGGATCTGGAATACATCAGGTCGGCCTCCGGGCTGCTTGAGCAGGACAGAAAAAGGGCAAGGCTCCTTAAGGGCCTTCAGACCGGTTTGGGCAGGGATATAGAGAAATCGCTTAAGCAGTTAAAACTATGGCTGTCTGCCAAATCAGTGACACCTAAGGACCTCCCTCCATCAATCAGAGATCTCTATGTGGGCAAAGACGGCTCCTATCAAATAAAGGCTATTCCAAAGGGAGATGTCTGGGACTTTGACGCCCTGGAACACTTTGTCTTGGAGTTGCGTCGTGTAGACCCCGATGTAAGCGGCGTTCCCGTGGGCGTGCTTGAGTCAGCCCGTATGATGCACAGGACCTTTCTTTTCGCCGCAGGACTGACCATCGTTTTAGTGGCCCTCATTTTGTGGCTCTACTCACGCTCTTTTCGCTATGTGTTTCTAACTATTTTACCTTTGGGCGTAAGCATGCTATGGCTTCTCGAGCTTATGGGCTGGTTTGGTCTGCACTTTAACTTGGCCAATTTCTTTGCCATTCCGATCCTTATTGCCATCGGCGTGGATGGGGGCGTCCATCTTTTGGCACGGTGGAGGGAGCTTCAAACCACGCCCGAGGATAATCGCACCCAGTCAGACAAAAAAGGTCTGTTTCATACAAGCACCCCAACGGCCGTGGCCCTGAGCTTCGCAACCACCATGATCGGTTTCGGCGGCCTCCTCTTCGCCCACCACCGGGGACTGGCAAGCTTAGGGGGAGTCATGGTCCTTGGATCGCTGATGGGCATGTTGGCGTGCCTCTTGGTCCTCCCCCCGGCCCTGAAGCTTATGGTACGCAGATGAACGCAGATTTTCAGGATCGTTTTTGGAAAACAGAAGGAAGGCAGACGCTGATGGGGCATCTGGACGACTTAAAGACGCCATATATAGGTTTGGGGTAGAGAAGGACTGGTTCACATTATGCGAATGCCATATGTTCTGTGCATAAATAATGAACAAGACTATAGGGAGACAAGGATATGGCCAAGGTCTACACTGGAAAAGTAGCTATTCCAGGCGATAAGGTTGAGGAATATTTCAAGCTGGTGGAGGAAGCTGAAAAGAAAAGGGAACCGTTTCGCCGCCAATTGGTCCAGCTCAATGAGGAATTTTACGAATACCTGCTGGAAAAATATACTGAAAGAACCGCTCGAAATCACTCTACCATCATCGATCTGTTTATCGATTTCACCTGCCGGCAGACCGATGTCGAGAGTATCGAAGAGATCACTCGCGGAATGGTCAATACGCATTTCAAAAAGTGGTGGAAACGGAAAGTCTGGGATTCAACCACCCCAGATCAGCTTAGGGTAGCGCTCAAGAAATTTTTCGCCTTTCTCGCAACTGAGAAAGGTATCGTCAATGAAAAAGCTATGAAGGGCTTACGGTAAGCGGCTTCGCAAGCATTTTCAGAAATCGTATTTATCCAGAAATTGTTTACTTACTGGTTGGGAGATGAGATCAATATGAACGACATCGATATGCAAATTGAATGGCAGGAAGGGAGCGGCGAGTCCGTAGAAATCGGCTACCTGAATCCTAACTGCCAGCAGTGCTGCGGTCATTGCGGCGTTCCGGGGACCGATCATGGGCAGTATGCGTACAAGACCGAGTGTACCACTGTGGCTATGTTTATGGAACAAATGGATCCGACATGTACGAAAGGCGATGTCCCGAATGTCAGGAAGGAGCTGCGGGGATCAAGTACTGGAGGATTCCCAAAAGCTAAGGGTCTGTCATGGCGAAGCGTAGACGAAAACTCAGTGCCGCTGAAAAGGCGGAAAAAAAGCGGCGGCAGAAGGAGTACATGACCATATTTATCAACGGGAAACAGAAGCGAGTTAAGCGGCCACAAACCATTGATGGTATGGATGAGGACGAGTTCATCCGGAGGAATGCAGATCCCATCTGGTTACACCAAAATGAGATGTGGGAGTATATGACTGATGACGAGGAATCATGATCTCCCAACAAGACGGTTGCACTCGGACGGATAGACGCGGCGACCGTTTGAAGCATCTCAGCTTTCACCCGCCTCCGGTGAACCGCCTTTAATAAGTTGACAAAATCATATCGATCATGTTATTGTAATACAAACTACAATCGATGGAGGCATGGTTATGCAAACGGTCACTTTATCACCAAAATACCAAGTCGTTATACCCAAGTCAGTAAGGAATGTATTGAATCTTCGTCCTGGTCAAAAGATGCAGGTTATTGAATATAACGGACGGATCGAGTTTATCCTTGAACGAGATATTGCCGAACTTCGCGGGTTCCTGAAAGGCATAAATACGGGATTCGAAAGAGAGGAAGATAGGGTATGAATATCGTCGATTCTTCCGGCTGGCTTGCATACTTCGCAGACGAACCGAATGCAAAACATTTCATAACCCCTTTGCACGATACGGCCTCGCTTGTTATCCCATCGGTAACGATATACGAGGTCTTCAAGGTTGTTCTCAGGGAAACAAGTGAGAACGAGGCGCTTCAAGCAGCCGCTGCCATGCAAAAAGGAACAGTTGTGGATCTAACAGCCATGCTGGCGATTGCGGCCTCAAAACTAAGTCTGGAACACGGTATTCCAATGGCAGACAGCATTATTCTTGCAACAGCGAAGACATTCGATGCCGTAATCTGGACTCAGGATTCAGATTTTAAAAACATTGCTGGCGTAAAGTATTTTCCCAAGAAATAGTGCATGACCAACAGAGTGGCGACCCTAATCCACGTCACAGAAAACCTTGGCCGATACTACCCAGAAAACTATCCAAGAAGCTTCGGGGAAAAAGTTGGGTGAAAGGTTGGGTGAAAATCGTCTGAAAATCATTTCCCTAATGAGAGAGAATTCGAAAATATCAATACCCGAAATTGCTGACAAAGTTGGAATCAGCACAACCTCTATTGAAAAGAACATAGGGTATTTAAAAAAACAGGGAATTGTCAGCCGCATCGGACCGGCTAAAGGGGGATATTGGGAAGTGGTGAAGGATGAATAATAATGAATTGGTGCCCATTTTGGGGTTAAAAAGGTCGATATAGGGCCTAAAAACACCTACTCTTAGGACGTTAAGCCAAAATATTCAATAAGTTAGCGTGGCCCGACCCCAACGAACAATGAACGCGTGCTTGTATCCATGGCTCAACTATTGTAAAATAAACCGATTTCTTCTGGAGGTAATATGCGATGACCATATCTGTGGACGAACTGGCAACTAAGGCCATGTCTCTGTCTGGCGAAGCAAGGGCACTGTTAGCTGAGAAACTCGTTGAGAGCCTCGACCAGGAATCAGTTCGAGATATTTGGCTTACCGAGGCAAAGAGGCGTCGTGACGAAGTGAGAAGCGGTCAAGTCAAACCAATACCTGGTAACGACGTCATGGAAAGCGTCCGAAAATTGCTTGATGACAAATGACGTACTCATTCCACCCAGAGGCACGTGCTGAGTTCAAAGAAGCTACACTCTATTATTCCGAGAAAAGCCCTTCATTGGGGTTGGCGTTCTACGCTGAAGTAGAGTCCGCGATTCAAGGAATTGTTGGGAATCGATTTCTATATCGTGTGATTGACGAAGACGTTCGACGTTGCCTCACCAAACGCTTTCCTTATGCCATTCTCTATTCTATTGAGGATCATTACATTTTGATACTTGCCGTCATGCACTGCAGTAGGGAGCCATCGTACTGGAAGCATAGGCTTGGCGAGAAATAGTGGAAACGCAAATTGTTGGAGCCGACCTCGTGAACTCTGCGGCTTACCATGACGTTATCCTAAGAAAACCAAATGCCAACAGAACCGGGTAGACCAAGGCGGGACCAAGTCATCGCACAAGTCACCGCACAAGTCACCGCACAAGTCTTGAACTTTTGCCAGGAGCCGCGCAAGTCCTCAGAAATTATGGAATTGATTGGCCTTAAACACTGGAAAACTTTCCAGGCAAACTATCTAAAACCTTTACTCCAACAAGAGTTACTTGCCATGACCATTCCTGAAAAACCAACGAGCAGCAAACAGCGGTATATAACGACCAAAACGGGAAAAGAGGCTCTAAAAACATCGGGTATTTAAAAAAACAGGGAATTGTCAGCCGCATCGGACCGGCTAAAGGGGGATATTGGGAAGTGGTGAAGGATGAATATGATTTTTCTAAGGGCGAGAGGGGTAAATTTTTTCATCCGGATGCCGAACTGTGTTTGCCGATTTATCTTGAGCCGGATATTGCCGACTTTATGCGAAAACTCGCTGGGCAAAAAGACACAGATATTGAAAAGTTAGTAAGTGATTGGCTCAGACGAAATATAAGCTTAATAGAGACTCTTCGACAGTAATTTCAATTTGTCAGATCGATACATATCGTTACAGGCAGCGTTTTGCTGAAAAGGTCAAATAGGCTATGCCCCTTAACATTAAACGAGTTCGAAGTCGCCTTGAGGGAAGCAGTTGTAAACGCCGTTTGCCATAGAGACTATTTTGAAAAGGGCGCCAATGTCATGATCGAGATTTTTGATGACAGAATAGAAATCTCAAATCCCGGGGGATTGCCGTCCGGGCTGACGCGAAAAACTTTTGGAACAAAGAGCGTTGTCAGGAACCCTGTGATTGCGTCATTGCTGCATCGGGCCGGATACATTGAAAAAATAGGGACCGGGATTAGGCGTATAGAAAAGGCAGTTAAAGAGCATGGAAAAGGAAGCGTAACCTTTTCTTTTGATTCATTTTGCACTGTTTCTTTCAGTCGATTGGAATCCACAAGGAAAACTTCGGGGAAAAAGTTGGGTGAAAAGTTGGGTGAAAATCGTCTGAAAATCATTTCCCTCTTTGCGTCTTGGCGGCTTTGCGCGAGGCCTCTTTTGTTCCCCGCTTCTGGTTTCATGAATGCGGGATCACCGTTTCACTAAGACCGGCTTGTCCGGATTAGAAAAAATGTCAAATATCGGAGTGCCTCAAAAGTCTATCCGCAGAAAAAAGGCAGTTTAGCGAAAAGAATGTTATCTCAAGGAGTTAAAGACACTTCCAGGAATAATTTGTACCTGCTCCACAAATTTGTGGAACAATGCCATTAATCGAGTAAAAATGCACAATTGTTCTTTATTCACAGGCGCTTAAGAGATAGACTAATGCAAAAGCAGGGGCAAGCCTCCGTTCGGCGCTTGCAGGAAACGACTAAGAGTCAAACGTGGACTTGACCCTAACCGAATTTCCAAATTGGGGGGAATCTTTATTGTGCATGTTACCCTGTTTCTGTATACTATGATGTTTCCGTAGTTATCCAGCTAAAAAAGCGCACAAAATAAAATTCGGCTTCGCAAGCATTTTCAGAAATCGTATTTATCCAGAATCTATATGCTAACTGGTTGGGCGACAATCGGCCAGAAGCAGACACTAACGAGTTTCTGCCAGCCGATTCCTTGGAGTCAGGTTTTCATCAGCGATAATCAGGCCGCTGCAAAACGCGAACAACCTTCACAGAAATTTGTTCATATGAGAACCATGAGAAGATCAAGGGACCGTTCAGTTCGGAATAATAACACTAGCGATCGAGTGATTCCGCTGGGAGCTGGTCTGGCGGCTATTCCCGAACGCCTCCTTCTTGCGCATGCTCGTGGCGAAGTTCTCTTCATCGCCGGTGCCGGAATCTCGCAACCCGCAGGTTTGCCCGACTTCCGCGCTCTCGTGCTCCGAGTCTACGCGCAACTTGACAGAGCCGTCCATGCTGTTATCTCCGGCATCCCATGTTCATACTCAGGCTGTAATCATCTGGGTACGGACCTATCCGGCTTGACCAATCAACAAAGCGCAGAAGTCAAGAGGTTCGTCCGTGGAGATCATGACATCGTCTTGGGAATGCTGGAACGGCGAATAGACGGGCAGCGACATGGCAAGAAGAGCCGTGTCAGGCAGTCAGTAGCTAGTGAACTGCGCGCGCCTGACGTTCAGCCAGCCCCGATTCACCGAGCATTAATGCGCCTTGCCGACCGTGGTGGGGCGGTGACGATTGTAACGACGAACTTTGACCTACTCCTTGAGGATGCTGCGAGAAGGTTAGGCACAGCAGTTAAGACGTACGCACTTGGAGGGATCCCAAGGCCAGGACGTAGTGATGATTTCACCGGGGTTCTACACATCCATGGCGCATTGGACCGTAATTCGGCAAGAACCTCAGATCTAATTGTGACTGATCAGGACCTTGGGGAATTTTATCTGCGTAGGCGTGTCGTGCCGGACCTGATCTATGATGCAGCTAGGCTATTTCACCTCGTCCTAGTTGGGTACAGTGCGAACGACCCGCCAATGAGATATCTTTTGAATGCTGTTGCCGCAGATGGCACACGCTTCCACGATCTTAAGGAACGCTTCACTTTCGTGGGAACCGATGCTCCTGATCCCGTTGCTCTGGAAGACTGGAAGGGTCGGGGGATCACGCCCATTGCCTACGACACAGCAAATGGACATTCGGCACTTCTCGGCACCTTGAAGCGATGGGCAGCCTTGTCGGCCATTAATGGCAAGCGGAGACTCGTTGATGCCGAGGTGAAGCGCATCGTCCGAACTAACCGAGGCGCTGCAAACGATTCTGAGCGCGATCTTTTCGATCATCTTATTCGCCGCAGCGACTCGAACGAGCGTGCCCGACTGTCGGCCCTTGCTTCCAAGCTGAAAGCTGATCTCGGTTGGCTTGACGCTATCGTCGAGATTGCGACAGAACATGATCGGGAGCGCCGCTGATGAAGCCAAGCTGGGCGAATTTAAATGAACTAGATCGAGCGGCATTTCGCGCTACAATAACGTTCTTAAAAGGACGGCTGGAGGAGCGGGCGACAGTTGATTGGGCGCTACGGCTTAAGCCGAACGACACAATCAAGCGTTTGGCTCTGCTCGAACTGATCGACAGTCCAGAAGGACGTAAGATTAGTGAGCCATGGCGATCTGCATGGCGCTTGATAGAGGAAAAGTTGAATAATCCGGAAGTCGAAGGCCGCGCTTCAACCCACGTTTATAATGCTAAAGAACGCCTACGTGCGGGGGATAGATCGGGGTCGCTTATTACGGAAATTGTCAAACTTGTTGCTCCGCGAATCAAGATCGAACCGTTTTCACAGTTTGATCTGCATTACCGAAAACTATCAAGGCGGCCGAAAAAGATTGATGATCTTTTTTCGACTGGACTTACAAGCGAAAAAATGGTTCATCCCGCCGTGCTGGAGTTAGGAGGCTTGACCGACCGTTCCTTCCTCGTGTCCCTGGCCCTTGCCCTAAATGCCGCTGTTGTTAACGGGCTGGAAATCGCTCGTCGTATCGGTTGGGACGGGGAGCGCCAGCTTTGGCAGCTTGGACAGCTCCATCGCATCTACTACGTACCGGCCGCTGAGCGTGCGGATGGGGAGCATGAGCCGGATGAGTTTCATCAAGGGATTGCGCCATCGGCAAAGCTTCTGCATGCGGTGGTTTCACGGCTCGTTGATATCGACATTTCCGGCGCGGTTGAGTTTGTCCGCCGATGGAAGCTGACATACTCGCCAGTTCACCTGCGGCTCTGGGCTGCACTATCGCGGGACCCTCAAGTTACACCCACCAACGAAGTAGGAGACTTGCTGTTGTCATTGGAGGATCGGCGCTTCTGGGATCTTAATGACTATCCCGAGATCGCTGAACTGCGAGCAATGCGCTTCGGCGAACTTGATCCTAAGCAACAAGCGGCGATTACAGCCCGAATTCGAAAACGCCCACCTCGCAATCTATGGCCAAAAATGGCCGACGCCGATAGGGTCAAAAATGCGCGGCTATATGGGGCGGTTAGGGAACTGCGACGCATCGAAATTGCCGGAGCGCATCTGCCGAAGCTCGACAAGGCTTGGCTTAATGCGAGAATCGATGAATTTCCAAATTTGCTTCAGATGGATCGAATTGACAAGGGATTTCTTATCTCCCCACAGGCTCGATTTGTCCCACCGAATCCGGACAGTCGGTTTGACTTGCTTGCCGGGGAGAAGCGCTTGAAGGCTCTGGAAGCCTCTCTCTCGTCGGCGCGTGGTGGGTGGGATGACGATCCCGCCAGACGTGCAGCGGACTGGATCAGGCAGCTGGGAAATTCCGTACAAGTCCTTGCCGATCTTGAATCTATCCCCGACGGTGGAACTGCTTTCCCAAGAGTATGGGACCAGTTCGGTTGGATGCATTCACCGGCAAGGGGACAAGGCGAAGAGGGAACACACCGCGATCTAAAGGCGGAATGCGCCCGTGTTTTATCGCTTATAGACAAGTTGCCGGAAGAGACCGTCCGACAAGCCATCGATGGCATATCGGACTGGTTCTCCGAATGGAAAAGGCAGATCGTCGTTTTGTCTGAAGGACTCAGTGTCTGGCTAAAACTTTGGCCAATAGCAGTCGGGGCCACAAACGCGCAGCAACCTGTTGAGGAAGAAATCCCCCTCAATACAATCGCGCAATCTTCAGATAACCACGAGCGGATGGACCTCGATACGCTTAACACTCCAGCCGGTAAACTTATCGGCGTCTTTTTGGCAGCCTGTCCGGAACTTAGAGAAAACGATCGCCCCTTCGATGTCGATGGCGCCCTTCGTACAATGCGCGATGCGATTATAGCCGCCATCGGTCGCTCGGGGTTGATTGCCCGGCATCGTATGATCGAAGTGTTGCCTTACTTTCTTCGCGCCGACCCGGATTGGACACATAAGCACCTAATCACACCCCTAATTGCCGACAATTCGGAGGCGATAGCTCTTTGGCGCGCGGTTGCGCGCGAAACCCATTTTTCGGATGTCCTCAAGATCATCGGTGGACCGATGACAGAGCGAGCCACCGATCAACGGCTTAGTCGAAAAAGCCGACGTTCACTCGTTTTCAGCCTGGTTATAGAATGTCTTCACGCGTTTCGTGAGCAACGCGACCCCGCGGTTCCGAACTCCCGGATTCAGCAGATGATCAGGTTGCTCGATGATGAAGTTCGTGCATATGGGGCGGAGGCGATTCAACGCTTCATCCACGATGTCTCCACCTCGCGCAAGGGAGGGCCAGCCTCTCTGTCACCTGAGCAACTCTTTCGATCTGCTGCCGCGCCCTTCCTTCTCCAGGTTTGGCCCCAGGAGCGTTCACTCGCAACGCCAGGTGTCAGCCAAGCGCTGGCAGATTTACCCGCGACTGCGCGAGAGGCATTCGCCGAAGCCGTGGATGCTATTGAGCGCTTCCTTGTGCCATTTGAATGCTGGTCCATACTCGAATACGGGTTATATGGCGAAAAAGATGACAAGCCAAAGCTTTCGACCATCGACAATCACGAAAAGGCGGCCGCTTTCTTGCGACTTCTTGATTTGACGATCGGGACATCCGAAGGGGCTGTCATCCCGTACGATTTGGCTGAGGCTCTCGATCAAGTGCGCAAAATCGTGCCTAATCTAGCGGAGAACCAAGTGTTTCGTCGTCTGGCGACTGCAACCCGCCGGGGATAATTTAACTAACAGCGCGGTGAATGCTTGTGCTGCGTCATTAATGCCGAACGGTGCACTGACAAGGCCCCTCTTGGCAGATCTTAAGCTATTCCTGTGTTCGGCAGTGAAAGTCCGCAATGGGTCGAAAGCGGAATAAATGTGGTAGTATCGAGAACGCGTATTTCAGGTCAGGAAGATATACCGCCTAACTAGGCTAATGCAGCAGGCGCAAAAAGCCGCGCGGCTGATTAGCAACAGCTATTATAAAATGATAACAACATGTTAAATCCAGGTAATCTGTGTGCTGAAATCATATCTGAAAAAAATTGCTAAAATTGCAAATCAGGGGGATGCAAGAGAGGAAAGCTATTATGCAGCCCTTGAAGAATTGCTCGGTAAATTGGCGCAATCTTTTGGGAAGGGCAAGATACACATTACCACACTGCCCAAAAGCACTGAAGCCGGTAATCCGGATTTCCGGGTGTGGGACGGCAAGCAACATGTTGTGGGTTATGTTGAATCAGAGAGTCTATGAAACAAAAAAAGCTAATACATAAGAACCCTGAGGCAGATTCTTTGTCAGAAAGTGATCGGTTATACAGCGAAGACGGGGTCGATCTTAGCCTTATCCGATGGAT
The DNA here is from genome assembly GCA_030611815.1 of Desulfobacteraceae bacterium. Classification (GTDB taxonomy): domain Bacteria; phylum Desulfobacterota; class DSM-4660; order Desulfatiglandales; family Desulfatiglandaceae; genus Desulfacyla. Next base: position 947 of record JAUWPC010000023.1, on the reverse strand, counting down.
GCTGTCCATGATACATACCGAACGTTTGCAGACGCTACAGCAAAACATTAGGTCAGTTATGAGGTTACGCGGTGCCAAAACCAATTCCGGATTTTTTGGAAATCCTGAAGATTCTATCGAAACATAAGGTTGATTTCATCGTAGTCGGAGGCGTTTGTGCGGTCATTCACGGTGCTCCAGTGACCACCTTTGCCCTTGATCTTGGAACTCTGATAGAAATCAAGAAAGAAACAATCAGTGAAAAGGATAAAGTCATAATTCCAATCTTACAACGGACTCTGGAAGAGAAAATGAGGCAATAACATTGAAGCGTATCATACTGATAGTGGCTGGCTATGGATCGCTCATGCCAATTTCGATTCGTAAGAATAGTGTGACAAGAAATTTAAAACATGGAGAGTAACTTATGGCTTCAGAAAACCAATATTTTGATGTAGATTTTGAGGGATTTTCTCCTAATAATATGCATGGTCTTCTCTATTCGGCATTTGATGAGAAGAAAACTCCTTTAATATTGGCAAATGAAGTTGATGGAAAATTAATTTCAAATGTAAGTTTTAATATCCATGTAATGAATTATTTGCTTAAATTAAAGGAAGAAGAGCCATTAAAATTAACCCAAAAAGGAGATCTACCTCGAAAATTCTGCAGGGAATTTCTTGAAGATAATTTTACTGATAGTAATAGCAAAACATATATTGAGAAACATCCAATTATGAAAGAGGAAGATTCATTTTATATTAGACTTGTCAATATCTTAACAGACTTATCCGGTTTTACAAAAAAAGTTCATGGGAAAAAATCTTTGACAAAAAAATGCAATAAATTATTAGCTTCTGAATCACCATACCAAATTTATCGGGATATATTATTAACCTATACAAGGAAGCTAAACTGGGGATATTTTGATGCATATCCAGAAGCATCAATTATTCAAAATGGTTTTG
>JAUWPC010000164.1 GCA_030611815.1 Desulfobacteraceae bacterium | reverse complement strand
TTTAGATATTTTAGAGGTTTGTTTTCAAAGGCTTTGCGACAACCTTCAGCACAAAAATAGTAGTTATCCCCTTGAAAAGTAGCGAACAGATCTGTTTTGTCAGGATCTACCATCATGCCGCATACCGGATCAATTATTTGACTATCTGTAGTTGTTAATTTTTGCATTGTCATACCTCCTATTCAGGGTTTCTAATGCTATAAACATATTCTATAAACATAAGCAAAAATCATGCCACATTGTGGCATACGATTGGCAAGCATTTGATTTTTCAATATTTATTAGGTTTGGTTTCTTGAAGGAGCAATGATGTTTTAGATGTGAACAAGGGAACAGGTGGATACTTTTTATCCGGTTGGATACCCTACTGTTCCCGGAGTGCAATATTGAGATCGTTTCAAAACAGTCGGAAAGTTCTGGAAATGTCCCGAAAGCGCCACGAGTTCGGTCATTACCCCATATAGAGCTTTGCCAACACATTGACCACAAAAAGGGCAAAGAGGGAGGGTAGGATCATAGCCATGGCACGGGAACGGGGATCTTTGATCAATTCCCCAAGGGCCAGGTACCCCCGGCTCAGGCCGAAATAAATCCCGGCCAGCAACAAGAGACCCTGGATGACCGGTATCCATTCAGGGATGAACGGATTGAAAGGATAGTTGGCCGTTCCAAAGATATCCCATCCCAATCCAAGGGGATCGGAGAGCACCGAAAGAATATAATTATAATTGGTCATAACCGCCGGCAGGCTGAAGGCAATCCAGAAAAATATGCCCAGAGGAATAAGGATATAGGCCAGGCGCAGGGTCAGAGCCCGGTGGTTGATACCCCCACCGGCAAGACGGCCGGCTCCTTTTGCGGTGAGCGCAAAAAGGCCGGGAACTACGAGCAGGGTCAGGCCCCAAAGAGAGGCAAGGTAAATCAGAAACGGGATAACCTGCCTGCTCTCGGTCACATTGGCGGCCTCCTTGATAAATCCCCACGGCCCCAGCATGGTCACGCTGAATGCAATGGCCACAACCAGCATAATGATCGCGTTGAACATTTCATCATAGCCGCTGAGAGCACGGTCCGAACCAAAGGGCCTCATAAAAACCCCGATGTTGTCTTTGGGGCAGCTCTTAATGCACTCCGTACAAAGTCCGCAGTAATTGTTCCGCTTCATCTTTCCGGGATATTGCTTCCAGGGGCAGGCCCAGCCGCCCTCTCCCCCCACATAGCAGGACTTCTCCTTGTGCTTCCTGCAAACTTCCGGATCTATGGCGCGGATCTCGGTCATGGAGGCCATGGAGTAGGTCCCCAGGAATCCTCCCACAGGACACAGATAAAGGCAGAAAACCCGTCGACGGTAAATCAGGGCGAGCACCAGGGTCGCTGCGAGAATTACGAGGAACAAAAAAGCGGTGGCGATGGGGCGTGTGATCAGGATGATTCCAAACGAAATCATGGCCAAAAAGAGGAGATTTTGGAGCCATATGTTGCTGATCCGTTTCGGCCAGTCCTTCTGGAGCCCCGTGAACCGGTGGTGCAGCCCCTTAAACGGTTTGTGAAGGTACCGCACGGCCGTAAAGCTTCTTCGGCTGAGCCATTCCGCCGGGGCCGGGAGCGGGCAAATCATACACCAGAACCTTCCACCCAGAGGGACGATGACTGCCTTCAGCACAAACCACCAGGCGATCCACACGAAAATAATGGCGATGTTGCGGTTGCCCACGGGACTTCCCCACAGGGCACTCAGGATGAAGAGATAGAATACGACAAAATTTGGAAGAATGACCAGGAATTGAAAGCTTCGAAGTTTGACAATCCGTTTCAGCCATGGAAGGTGATCCAGGAGGTTGATCTTTTTAAAACCGGCAAATAAGGGCCCCGAATGGACCCGAAACAACCACAAAAGACTGAGGGTCAACCATATGGAAAGAGAGATGAAGAGATGATAGGCGGTGTTCGGTCTTACAATCAATTCTCCGGTCATGAAGGGGTGGAGGTTGCCGCAGGTCTGGGTACAACGGAAGGTGAATTTGCCCGACTTGTCGGCAACGAATTCTATCTCACTAACCTTGTCCCAGTCTGTTTGAAGGTTGCCATCATCGTCTTTCCAGTTATATTTCAAAAAGTTCAGGCCCTGCTGCTTGATGATAAATTCAACCGGGTATCCATCCAGCAAAAACCCGTGGGTTACGTCCAGAGAGGTTGGTCTCAGGACAACGGTGTCCCCCCTGTTGACAACTATCCTTGAAGGAGAATAGCCGTATTTTTTCGCCTGGAGAGAAATATGGTGGGTGCGGGTCTCATATGGCACAAATCGGAGCAGGACAGGAATCAGTATGGCCACTGCAAGCGTCAAGGAAAAAACAAGAATAGTGGACTTTTTTAATCGCATTGCCATCCCATCCCCATCTAATACTCACCCATCAATCCTGCGGCAAAGGCCGTGCAAGGGGCCGCGTTGTTCATGGTGGTGTATTGGGTATGAAATCGGCATGGAAAAAAGACGGGTTTTCCCGACAGGGAGTGTGTTCCGAGAGAAAAATTACTTGTACAGGACACTGGGATTCCCCCGTTTAAGGTCTAAGCGAAAGGCCGTTTCCCCTTTTCCCGACACTTCCACCACCTTTTTGGCGGTCTTCAACTTCTCATGCCAGGTTTTTATAACGTATTTTCCCGGCGGCAGATCCGGTACCCCTTTTATGCCGTGTTGATCAAGATAGACCGGATCAGGGATTTTGAAACTCCCCTTGGCATCGGATACTGCCCAATAAGGATTTTTCATTACCATGATGTAGGCGCTCATTTCCGCATGCACGTCACAACGGAGTTCCACAATGCCCGGTTTATCGAACAGGACGGTCTTAGTGGTACCTGGTTTGTAACTGCCCAGGTTGAACTTTTTGGCCCTCGACAGGGAAAACACGTTATGGGCCACCTGGTCATCATTGGGGAAATGAACGGTTGAACCCACCAGCACGGGTAATATGTGGGGGACGAACGTCAGGTTCTTTTGGTCCATGGTAAACTTGACATTGGAAAGATCCGCGGACAAGCCAGGGGCTTTTGTCACATACACAAGGACATTGGCCGGAGACCTCAATCCCTTCACTGAAATTTTCCCCGTTATGCTACCGGCAAGGGCCTGAAACGGGACGGATAGAAGCAAAAGAAATGCTATTGAAATGGTTAAAAACTGATGGGACATAAGCGAAATTTCCTCCTTCGGACTACCAGACTTTGCTGGTCATTAAAATATCTTTCACCGGCCACTGTTTCTTTTTGGCCAGGGGCCTGACCACCGGCCGGTAGATCAGCTCCGCTTCGGCTGTGGGTTCGTCTTCCGGGTCGTTGAGGGCGAATTCAAACCGGAGCGTAACCGTCTTTTTGGGTCTGATCCGGGTATCCGAAGCAATCCGGGTAGCCCGCCAGAAAGGAACATGATTGTTCCCCTCCTTATCCTGGAGAATCTTTGCAAAAACCGCTCCCGGCAATCCCCCGTAATTCCCTTGCTCCGGGTTTCCTTCACCGGCCCAAGGGGGAAGTTTGCTCCCCTTGATCATTCTCAGAGTATTTCCTTTTGAATCAAAGACCCGTAGCAACAACATGACGCTTCTCATGGGCTCGCCCGTTGGCACCCAATGGCCCCCGTTGGTATTGGTAATATAGACGGTCATATCCAGCTTTTTGCCGGTGATTTCCCCCTCTAATTCCATTGAAAGCGCGGTTTTTAACTGGATCTCGGTACCGCCGTCAAAATGATGCGGGCGGATGTCCTGGGGTGAGCGGTAGGTCCCCCACATGCGCCGTGCCATCCCATCCACCACGTAATTGTCGTAGGGGAGCATCTCTTTCCGCCAGCCCATGTGGCAGTCCTGGCATTTTTTCCCTTTGTTGGCATCGTTATAGGGAAGTTCCCTTTGCCATTGCTGCCATTCCTGGAAAGTGGTCTGGATCGGCAGGAAGCTCTCATCTTCCATCTTGAGGCCTTCCCATTCGGAAGAGGTATAGACCTTTGCGGGCTCCCAGCTCTGCTTCCGGTCCAGCTTCCGGAAATGGTTGTGACAGGTTGAGCAGAATTTGGCATCGGCAAACAGGGGGTTGTAGGAGGCGGCCATGGGAGGCGCCACCACATCGTCGTAGGGTCCGAAGACCAGAATGGACGAACCCCGCTCTGCGGTCTGCCTCTCCAGAATCGCACCCGTACCGCTCGGTTTTGTGCGATCGGTGAGCACCTTTCTCACTTTATGGCAATAATCACAACTGATCCCGTCCCACTCCGTCATGGGGGACTGGAGGATAGTCTTCAGATCCCGGGACTGACCCTCGGCGGCGGCCGCCGACGGGGCGTGACATGTAATGCAGTTGCCCCCGCTCTCCGGGTTGTCCAGCCGATAGCCCGGTTGGATCCCCTGCCGGTTGAAGGGATCGGTTCCGTAAAGCATATCCAGCACCATAGGGTTTGAGGATGTATGGGCCATTTTTGACCGGTCCCAGTAGCGTGTCAGCTCTACGTGGCAGCTTGCACAAGTCACGGGCGATATGAAACGGTAGCCTGCCCGATCGTTCAGGTACACAGGATTCAGGAAGATATCTCCCATGGGGCCTGGCAATGAAGTGATCTGGACGTTGTTAAACCAGCCCTCTTTACCGGCAGTGATGCGAAACTTTCCGCCGGGGGGAAGATTGGTGGAAAGCTCGAACATCCCCTGCCTGTCCGTTAAAGCGTACCGGTCCTCACCCGGTACCCTGACCCTCGCGTTTTCCAGCGGGCCATACTGCGACACGACGCGACCTTGAATTTTGGTTTCCCTGGTTTCCCGGACGCCGCCTCGAGCTGGATCCATTTTTCCAAAATAGACGATGGTTAAAAGGATCGCCAATGAAAAGATGGCCAGTAAAGCAGTCTTTTTTGTCATCATGTTATCGACTTCCATCCATCAGGCCCTCACCACCAGGGTTCCCTGCATGTTTTCGTGTCTATCACCGCAGATGGAATTGCACGAAAAGGTGAAAGTGCCGGCCTTGTCCGCGCGGAACGTCACCAAAGTGCTCTTCCCCGGTTGGATGCCTTCGGTAATGAAAACCCCGAAATCCTTCAGACTGAAGCCGTGAACAACGTCGCTGCTCCTTAGCCTGAATACCACCAGGTCCCCTTTTGAAACCTCAATGACGGGTCGCTCAACAACCCCGGTTTTGTTCCACAGTGAGAGGACATCAAAGGCGTGGACATCTCCGGAAATCCACCCCTTTTGAGCATGCCCGGTGAGGGTAAAGACCTTTGCCTCGGGTGGTATCTTTTTCTTCCATACCTGATGGTCATAGGCGCCGATACCCAGGGGCAGACCAGCAAGGATTAGAACCAGGAGAAAGAGAAGCATGAAATCCACTATGTTCCTGTTTTTGGGCATTAATTTCCCCTTTGATAAGTTGCATTTGTCTTTTTTTCCGGTTTCATTGTTTGTAATGGCATACGCATTTCCTCTTTTCAACATCCGTACGTTATGTGTTGGTGGAAATCGAATGCCACACTAATACACTTTGATCCGGGTGTCGCGGGTAGTTTAACGTCGTGCCCGGGACGCTCATTAGCAGCCCGCGCTGCAGTGGGCCACCCTGGGGATCATGAACCTTTTCATGGGAATTCACCTCCTTTCATCCTGGACTGCCCGAAAAGCTGTTGCGGCTTCTTTCAAAAAGACTTAATTGATAGTCATCATCCGTCCTGATTGTTTGTCCACGGCCAGGCGGTCAACAACCCCTTTTCCTTCTGCTAAGATGTCCGCGCTGTAGAAACTTCCCGCGTCCTCAACGGGACCAACCGTTAATGCTGGATTCAATTTCGCCACATGGCTTGCCAGGATATCGTGGGCCTGTTCTTTGGTGAGGGCTGGCGCCCTGTTAGATTGATAATTTCGGGAGCCCAGCCACCCCCCTCCGGATCCCCGTCTCTGGGGAATATAATCCTTTCCCCCCTGAGCACCCCAACCGCAGGACCCTGAACTGCCCCCACCGCAGGCCATGGTTTGAGCCGGGATCATAAAAAGGGTGAAAGCAAGGCCTGCTAATCCAAGAAACAGAATCTTTACGCCGATTGTTTTCAGATGCTTTTTCATTTTAATACCTCCGTTAATACAATGAATTTTTATAAGTGAAGGCGAAAAATTGCGCCTTTTGAATAGGGGAGTTAAATTAGTGTCGATCCATAAATGGCTATTTTCCGTAATCTCAGCGTCAGACTCAAATTTTAATCCTCGAAATACTCCAATGTATTCCTGTGGTTAAAATTTTCGTCTTCCTTGATCTTGCAAAAATTATCTCATTTCTGGATGGACACTAAACTCAAATTTCTGCTGCCTTATCCAGATTTATAGCAATGGTCGTGCCAAATGCCTTGCGAAAGTTCTAACCACCTAACTTCACTATAAAATAGGCCTTCCCCCTCCACAAAAATAAGTTGTCACCCTCTTCACCGGCCATCACAATCCGGGGAAAAAGTATCCAGATTCTTTGATAGAGGGTGTCCAGATGTGTAAAAAATACCCACTTTGCTGAAACATCTTTCCAAGATAAAGGACCCGGGGAACCCTAAGAAAGTAAAGCACAAGCAAACAGTTCTCATGATCTATGGAATATTGATGTTTGTTCTTCAAATGTCCTCCGGCCGGGTGCCGATACTATCTTCGTCTCCAATCACGGGGCACACACCCTGGATTATCTTCCCCACTCCTTCCAGGTCATGGATGAAATCGTCTCGGTTGCGAAGGGCGAAACAATAATCTTAGTGGACGGGGGGTTTTGATTAATGGTTTCCCGCTGCCGCTTTGCTTCAGGCGGGATCTTGGACAAGGGTCAGGAGTCTTGGGTATAGGGCTTGGCGTTCAACCCTGGTATTGTGGTGATCTGATTTTAAGAAGAGGGCGGCGCACCCTGGCCTTTGAGTTGAAATCATCATCAGTCCCCAGAGTTTCCAAAGGCTTCAGGAACGTGCTGGAGGATATTTCTCCGGATGAGGCTTAGGTGGTCGCACCGGTAAAAGAATCCTATCCGATGAAAGGTGACGTGATGGTGAGCCCGCTTCAAGAAATCATAGCTATGCTTCAGGAAGAATAATAAGCGACAGGGCAGGCTTGAACCTCTGAATCCGCCTGTCGTAGATCCCGCTTGCGGTGCGGTGCGGTGAAGCTGGCAAACCAATCATCTCGTTCCCAGAAAGGCCGCTCTGGAAACCAGAAGAACTTGTTTGTCGCACTTACAGGCCGTAATCTGCTTTGACCCTCTCCAGATTATCCAGATCCCGCTTTTTCAGTCCATTTCGGTGCCCTTTTTTCCAGAAACGCAGTGATACCTTCGATGCACTGACCGCTAAGAACATTTGATGCGGCTTTTTCCCTCTCGAATGCGAGGGCCTGATCCTCATCCATCGAAATAGTTGAATCGATAAT
>JAUWPC010000066.1 GCA_030611815.1 Desulfobacteraceae bacterium | reverse complement strand
GATTCTTGCATGGGCATGTTTGCTGTAAAGTATTTTTCCATAAAGCATCCCGGGGCGTTTCAGGTCGTCTATATAGACGGCCTTGCCGGTCACCTTGTCCGCTTCAATTGTCCTTGGAATGCTCTTTCCCACAAAGAGATGGTCAGGCATCTTTTCCTCCATTTCTATTTGCCCTCTTTTGCGGCCATTTCTACAGACTCGACAATCTGCACATATCCGGTGCAACGGCAGAAATTGCCTGCAATAGTTGTTCTGATGTCGTCTTCGGTCGGATCAGGGTTCTGATCCAGGAGCGCCTTTGAAGACATGATCATCCCGGATGTGCAAAATCCGCACTGAACCCCATTATTTTTAAGGAATGCGTCCTGAAGGGGATGGAGGGCACCGTCCTCATCGGCCAGGCCCTCGATCGTGGTAACTGATCTGCCCTCAACTTCAGGGATAGGACAGAGGCATGAATTAATGGCTTGTCCATCCATAATCACCGTACATGCGCCGCACTCTCCGACGCCGCATCCTTCCTTGGCGCCTGTCAGTTCGAAGTATTCCCGCAATGTCTTTAAGAGCGTCCAGGTCACTGGCACCTCGGCCGTAACAGTATTCCCGTTCAGGGTAAATGAAACTGATACCTTCTTCATTTTGATCTCCTTTCCGCCGCCAACTTGGCCATCCGCGGGACATAGGCCTCTATGATCTCCGCACGATACCATGCTTCGCCCCTCAGGCTGTCTCTCAGGGAGCAGCATTCGGTTGATGCCGCTATCTTACCTGCCTCGTTTAACGCTTCATCGCTCAGGGCCTTTCCCTTTAAGAAATCTTCGGCCTTGTTGGCCCTGACCGGCGTTGGGGCTGCTACTGTCAAGGCAATTCTCACGTCTGAAATTATCTCACCCTCCAACTTGAGGGAAACTGCAATGCCCAATATGGGCAGATTCATGGCCTTCCTTCTCGAATGTTTCCAGTAGGCGCTCCCGAAATGCTCCATTTCACCGGGTATTTTAATCTCGGTGAGGACTTCGTCCTTTTTCAAGACTGTCTTGTATGTACCTGTAAAGAACTCGGTGATGGGCACACTCCGTTTTCCCTCAGGGCCTTCCATAAAAACAATGGCATCGAGGACCAGGAGGGCTCCCGCCGTATCTGCGGAGGGCGCTGCGTTGCAGATGTTTCCGCCAACGGTAGCAACGTTTCTGACCTGGACTGAACCCACCCGGGAGGCGCCGTCATGCAGGGCAGACAGTTCGGTCCTGACCAGCTCCGACTGTTCCAACATCCTGTGCGTTGTCAGGGCCCCGATATGATAATCCTTTCTTTTCTCAATATATCTAAGGTCCTTAAGCCCCCGTATGGAAACCAGGACCTCCGGGGCCTTTTTAGTGTTCCTGATTTTGACCATCACATCGGTACCCCCGGCAATCAGGGTGGCCTTTGGGCCATGCTCTTTCAAAAGGCCGAGGACCTCTTCCAAATTATCAGGTCTTAGGTAATCATAATCAATCATCTCAATACCTCATTCTTAACAGTTGTCACGGTTGTCAAAAACCCTCTTGCTTTTCCTCTCTGACCTGGGCAGGAAACCGTATTCCACAAGCTCCACATCGACGCTCACCATGATCTGTTTCTTGATCTCTCCGGCGATTTTTCTGCTCAGCGCTGAGGCATTGCCTTGGTCAAAGCTTTGATCCTGCTCAACTTTTAGAGTCATATAGTCCCGGCCATCTTCCTTCCTGTCTAAGATGATCTGGTATTCGCTTCCGATCCCTTTAACACCAGAAAGAACATGATCGACCTGACCGGGATAAATATTTACCGCCCTGAAGATAATCATATCATCGGAGCGCCCTAAGATGCGATCGTGCCTGGGGAGTATGGAACCGCAGGGGCATTGCCCCGGTATCATCTTAGTAAGATCCCTGGTCCTGTAACGAATGAGGGGAACGCCTTCCTTCTCTAAGGTAGTCACTACCATTTCTCCGGTCTCACCCTCAGGCACAGGATCAAGTGTGTCCGGATCTAAGATCTCCAAGATATAATAATCAGCCCAGTAGTGGATCCCCGTGTGGTAGATACAATCCAGTCCCGTGCCCGGGCCATAAAGCTCTGTCATGCCCGGTATATCGAACATATGTTCTACTCCCAACAAATCACGTATCCGGTTTTTCATGGCATCGCTGGATCGTTCAGACCCGAATATCATTTTCTTCAGGTTTATTTTATCCCTGATGCCCCGCCTGTTGACCTCCTCCGCCATCAAGAGTCCCATGGAAGCGGTGCAGCACATGACTGTGCTTTGAAAGTCCATCAGGAACTGGCACTGCATATCCAAGTTCCCAGGGCCTGCCGGAATGGCCATGGCCCCAAATGCTTCACATCCCATCTGAAAACTGATTCCGGCCGTCCATATGCCGTAGCCCACAGCGATCTGAACCCGGTCTTCGGCGCTTAATTGGGCCATTTCATAACAGCGGGCAAAAAATCTGGTCCAGTCATCAATATCTTTCTGGGTGTAGCAGAGCACCTTCCTCTTCCCCGTGGTCCCCGAGGATGCGTGAATGCGCACCACCTTGTCAAAGGGAACGGATAGTAGCGGAAAGGGGTAACCCTCCTGGAGATCGGCGGAAGTCGTGAACGGCAGGCGCTTCAGGTCATCAAGAGAATGGATCCCCCCCGGTTTAACGCCTGCGTCGTCCATCTTCTCTTTATAAGTGGGAGAGCCATTATAGGCGTGCGCCACTGTCCATTTCAGTCTTTTTACCTGATGATCTCTCAGTTCTTCACCTGTCTTCATTTCAGGCATAAAGGTCTTTAGCATATCTTAGTTCACCCCTTTGGATTGATGATTGTTGGTTGTTGATTGTTGATTGAAAAGAGCACAAAAAAAGCGTTGCTTTCATAGCTACTCACTTCGGCAACAACTGATAAGGCGTTAACAGCCAAACGGAGAAACCCTTTTTGAAGGCAACGGATCCTCTAACTTAGGTCCCAATAATCAATCATCAATCAACAATCCTACTGCGCCATATTAGGTATAAACAGAACGATGTCTGGAAAAATAATCAAAAGAATAATACAGACAATACAGGCCAGCAGAAAAAAACTTACACTCTTGAAAATAGTGCCGAGTTCTATTTCGGGGGCCAATGCCTTTACTACATATATGTTAACGCCTACAGGCGGGGTAATCGCACCCATTGTTGTCACCATGGTCAGGATGATGGCATACCATATGGGATCGAAACCAAGGGCTATTCCCAATGGGAAAAATATAGGGATTGTCAGCACAAGAAACCCGAGGGAGTCGATAAAGCAGCCACCAACCAGGTAGATTACTAATATTAACGCTAAAACCACATAGGGAGAGACCGGGAGGGACGAAGCAATCTCTGCGATGATAAAGGGGAGCCTCGTTACCGCTAAGAAACGGCCGAAGATTATGGCGCCCGTGACGAGAAAAAAGACCATACATGATATTTTTAGCGAATCTCTTATGGAGTCGAAAAACCCCTTCCAGGACAGTCGACCTGCCCCCACTGTGACGAGGAGAGTGAAAAAAACGCCAACTGCTCCAGCCTCTGTTGGAGTGAATAGCCCAGCGTACAGCCCCCCTATTACTAACACGAATATGGCAATCGCTTCTATGACCCCGACAAGGGATATAAGCTTCTCTTTGAAACTTGTCTTTGGTCCTGCCGGACCGTACTCAGGCTTGATCCTGCATATGACAAATATGGTGAGTACAAAAAGGATTCCGAGGAGAATTGCCGGCAGGATGCCGGCAAGGAAGAGCTTTATTATAGATTGCTCTGTTTGAAGGCCTATTACTATGAGGACAACACTGGGAGGCATCACCGTCCCTAATGTCCCGCCAGTAACTACGGTTCCGCTGCTTAATCTCGTATCATATCCATATTTGGTCATTTGCGGGAGGGCGACGGTACCCATGGTAGCGGCTGTAGCAGTATTCGAACCGCAGATGGCGGCAAAGAGTTCATCTGCGCCAATGGTGGCAATAGCCAACCCGCCCCGCCAGTGTCCAAACCACTTGTATGCCGCGTTATAAAGTCGTTCAGCAATACCCGAATTGAATGCAAGGTATCCTAAGAAGATGAAAAGGGGTATGACTGTCAGGCCGTATTTTGAGAAAGTGCCCCAGATATCGGTCCCCACTACGTTTATTGCCGCCTTGAATGAAACGACGTACCAGAACCCGCAGAAACCGACTATCCCCATGGCAAATCCCACGGGCATCCCCAAGAAGAATAGAACGGCTAAGAGGATGAGAATCCCGATAATGCCGATCAGGGTAGCGCTCATTCTTCATCCCCCTCTTTTTTCATTAGAAGCTTCAAGAAATCAATCAAAAAAACAAGGGAGAGCGCCGCGCACCCTAAAGCCACTCCGTAGGTGAAAGGATAGTAGATGATCTGCAGCGTTTCAGTAACCTCGCCTGTTTCCCACAGGTTGGTTGCATATTTTGAAATTTGCCAGGCAGCCAGGGCAAAGAAAACCATACAGATGACATTATTGATGGCATTGAGGATCCTCTGTGCCCTTTTAGAGAAACGCAAGACTACGATATCTACAGCAATATGACCGCGTCTGATCTGGGTGTAGCCTAAGACAAAGGCCGTTACGACAGCCCCAAAGTACCCCATAAGTTCGAAGGTTCCGCTGACCGGGATCCAGACAAAACGGAGGAAGACGTTGGCACAAGTCAAGAAGATCATTGCTATCAGGAACAGGCCTGCAATGCAGATGAGAATCTGGTTCAAGTAATGGCTAATCCTGTCCAGAATCACCATATTAGGTCCCGGGGTTTAATTGAATATTGAATATTGAAAAATGAATATTGATGAAGCCGCAAAAAGGTGCAAAAGTCACAAGAAATTGAATTGAGGAATCCCGGAATTACTTCAGGATTGCGATTGAGGGCCAACCCCTAAATCCCCGAATTCCTCAATTTGCTCTCAATTCCGATGGTTATTTCCCTTCGTACATCTGGGCAATACCCATTATATCTTCAACAATCGCCTTTGCAGGAAGGCCCTTTGCTTCATTAGTCTTAATCCAGTTGGCTGTAATCGGTTCAAGCAGTTTATTCCACTTGTCCTTTTCCTTTTTGGGGAGACGGAACACCTTGACACCCTCCTTCTTCTTTGACCATCGCATGGCACTTTTCACGTGTTTATCCATATAGACGCCTGTCCAGGCCGACTGCTGGGTGCCTAATTCATCAAAGACCTTTTGCACGTCCTTTGGCAGGGAATTCCACTTGTCCATATTCATGATCACTGCAAAGGGATATACCGGTGTTTGTGTCATAGTGACATACTTGCAGAGTTCGGCAAACTTGAAATCTTTCATGACCTCAAGAGATGAGAACAATCCTTTTACAACACCCTTTTGCAAGGCCTCCGGGGTTTCCGGCATCGGCATCCCTACACGGTTGGCACCCCAGGCCTTGAGGATCTGTGCTGCGCCGCCTGATGCCCGAATAGGCACACCCTTGAGATCTGCCAGGCTCTTTATGGGGATAGTGGACATGATGTTCGATGGCGCAGTCGTAAACATGGTAAGGACTTTAACCTTGGCAAATCCTTTTGGTTTGTATTTCTTATAGAGATCCCATAGTGTGAGGCTGGCTACCTCTGAATTGGGCAAACCGAGGGGAAGAGCGATCGCATTGGTGATTGAGAAACGCCCTGGCTGGTAGGCCATGCATATGCAACCGATATCGGCCGTTCCCGCAATAACACCATCAATCATACCTTTGGCCTTGAGGAGTGTTCCCCCGGGAAAGGTTTGAATGGCGACCTTTCCATTGGTCCGCTTTTCCACCACTTTTTTCCACTTTTCCATCTGAACACAGGGGAAAGTAGGGGCGGGTGGGAAGTTGGCATAGGTCAGTTTGATCGGCCCTGCCATGGCAGTCGCCGGCATCCAGGTAATTGTTAAGAGTGTTGCCAAAAATATTCCGGCCAAAACAAATCCTATCTTTTTTTTCATGATTCAAACCTCCTTTTTAGATGGACAACATGTTAACCACAATCCCAAGTAGACTCTACTCTCACCCCCTTTCGCAGCCGCTTACGGCTTAAAATTTGAAATTCTTTGTTTTCCTTCGTCACTCGTCACTTCTTGATCGTTATTCGATTACTATTACACAGGCAACTTAAATTGCCAATTTTGCAGAAAGAACTTTCAGGCCACGGCAATAGTGCCGGGGTCCGTCCCTAATTTCTAATTTCCAGTTTCAAAAGATGCTCGGTTCCCTGTATTCCCCGAATACATCCCTGAACACATTGGCCATCTCCCCTACGGTTGCGTAGCTCTTACAACAGGTAACCAGATAAGGCATAACGTTTTTCTTTTCCTTGGCCGCCCGTTCAAGGGCCTTCAGGGATTCACTGACAGCCCTGTTGTCCCTCTCTCTCTTAAGTTCTTTGAGCCGGTCAATCTGGAGCTGGGCCCATTCATCGTTATATTCATGAAGTTCCACTTCCATGTCAACGCCTTCTGTGTACTTGTTTACACCGACCTTTGTTATCTCTCCTGACTGAAGTTTCCTTTCAAACTCATAGGCCTGCCTGCCCACCTCTCTCTGGACATATCCGGAGGCAACCGCCTCCATCATGCCCCCCATTTTTTCAACCTTTTCCATCTCTTCTAAGATCTTTTCTTCCATCTCTTTGGTAAGTGTTTCCATGAAGTATGAGCCGGCCAGGGGGTCGACCGTATCCCTGAGCCCTATTTCATCCATGAGAACCTGAAAGGTCCTCAGGGATAGAAGCGCGGCCCTCTCCGTTGGGATGGTGTATGCCTCATCAAAAGAGCAAAGGGCGGTGGTTTGCGCGCCCGAAAGGGCTGCCGCAAGAGCATAATAAGCGCCACGCACGATGTTGTTTTCAGGCTGCTGCTTGGTCATGCCCGAGCCGCCACCACCGAATATGCCCCGGAGGAAAAGGGCCTTCTTATTCTGCACGTCATATCGTTCCCTAAGGAGTTTTGCCCACAGTTTCCGGGCCGACCTGAACTTGGCAACGGTCTCCCAGAGATTGCCGAAAATATTCAGGTTAAAGGAAAACCTCCCAACAAAATCCTCGGCCTTGTACCCACGGGCAACCACATTATCGATATAAGCAAATGCAATCATGAACGCATATGATATCTCCTGTGCCGGTGTGCAGCCGGATTCCCTGATATGATAGCCGCAGACCGAAACCGGGTTGCACCTCGGTAGCTCTTTCATGGCGTATTCGATGGTGTCTCCGATCATCCGGACCGCCGGTTCTACAGGGTAGATCCATGCCCCCCTTCCAACGATCTCTTTTAAGATGTCGTTCTGTGGAGTTGCTGATATCTCTGTTTTATTATACCCGAACCCTTCAGCCACAGACTGATACATGGCCAGCATCACGGATGCGACCGCATTGATAGTCAATCCACTCCCAATGCGGTTCAGTTGAATATCCTTGAAAGCGATCTCAAAATCCTTGAGGGAATCAACGGCCATCCCTACCCGTCCCACTTCTCCTTCGGACATCTCATCGTCAGAATCGTAGCCCATCTGGGTTGGTAGATCAAAGGCCACATTAAGTCCTGTTTGGCCATGCGAGATCATCAACTTGAATCGTTCATTGGTCTCCTCGGGAGTGCCAAACCCGGTATACTGGCGGGTCGTCCAGTTCCGACTCCTGAACCCCTGGGGATGGATACTCCTCGTAAAGGGGAATTCCCCTGTGTCCCCAAGATCTTCCTTATAATCAAAACCGATCCTTTCAAGATCATCAGGCGTATAAACCGGTTTGACCTTGATGCCCGACTGCAAAATAACCTCTTTGATCGCGTCCTTTTCGTCTTTTATATATGTTGCTACGCCCATTCTTGTCCCTCTAATCAGATATTACAAATTATTGACTACTGAAGACTTCCTTGATTGATCCCATTAGGACCCGATCGCTTCTCATCTATTGGCTACATTTTCTTGAATGAAATCAACAATGTCATTAAAATAGCTCCCCCCGGGAAATATCCCCTCCACGCCGATCTCTTTCAGTACCGGTATGTCTTTGTTGGGAATGACTCCTCCAACCACCACTAACTTGTTGTCCACCCCCTGTTCTTTTACCATACCCATCAATTTCTTACAAATAGGGATATGAGCCCCGGACATGATCGAAAGGCCGATGACATCCACATCCTCCTGGACAGCCTGGTTCACAATGCTGGCCACAGTCTGGTGAAGACCTGTGTAGATAATTTCCATCCCGGCCTCCCGCATTGCGTGCGCAACGACCTTTGCCCCCCGGTCGTGACCGTCAAGACCCGGCTTGGCTAACAGGACGCGTATCTTTCTCTCTGCCATAGCTCAAAAACTCCTTACAATTCCTAAATTCCATCCACAGATTACGTAGATTACACGGATTATTAAAACCCACCATCCATCCTAATCATCCAACCATCCCGCAATTGCATCCACAGATCACTGACCACTGACTACTGACTGTCCTAAATTCCTCACTCCCCTTCCATATCAAATTCCCGCAAGACAATACTCTGTCCGCGCAAAATGTGCTCCCTTACCAACCTTTCTACGCCCTCAGCATCCCTCCCCTTGATGGCCTTCAGCATCAAACGGTGATCCTTGTTGCTTGACTTTGCCATCTCCTCTATCTTCAATATAACCAGTCTGAAACGGTATATATGGTCTCTAAGATCGTTGATCATCTTGATCAGTTTCGGACTGCGGCTAAGCCCATAGAGGAGATCGTGAAACTCCGTATTGATCTTGGGTAATGCGTCTAAATCTCCCCGGTCTAAGCGTTCTTGATAAGCCCCAAGTTTTTCCTCCAAAGGTCGGAGTTCACCTTCCAAATGCCTAATGGCCGCTAATCTTGCCGCGTAACTTTCCAAGACGCTTCGGATGCCAAATGTCTCTTCAATATCAGCGGGAGTAAGGCCGGCCACGAAAAAACCGCCTTTGGGGCCCTGGCGCACCAACCCCTCCCTTTCCAGCTTGTGAATTGCCTCCCTTACAGGGGTTCGGCTGATACCCAATGCATCAGCCACGCGGCTTTCCACCACACGGCTGTCAGGGGTCAGATCTCCTTTGACAATGGCCTTTTTCAGGTTTTTAAAGACAGTCTGACCTAATGATCTTCTCACGGGCAAAGACTTAAGCGCCTTGAAATCGCGGTCTTTGCCTTTGAGCGCTACGGTCATTCCGATCATCTCCCCTTTGAGACCCTTGAAAACCCTTTCCGTTTGCATCCAACCGCGCAGGGACTCAGTCATGAACCTTCAATCAACAATCAGCAATCAACAATCTTAGAGTCCCACCCATCTGG
Organism: Desulfobacteraceae bacterium; assembly: GCA_030611815.1. GTDB lineage: Bacteria > Desulfobacterota > DSM-4660 > Desulfatiglandales > Desulfatiglandaceae > Desulfacyla. The sequence goes on along the minus strand of JAUWPC010000066.1, from coordinate 2,846 downwards.
CGATATTGGGCTGAAGGATTTCGTGGGTTCCTCCCCCATACAGGAGAAAGCGGTTATCCCGGTAGTATCTCTGGGCCGAGTATTCCATGGAGTAGGCATAGGCCCCAAAGATGCGGGTTATCTGGTCTCCGGCCCTGCATGCTGCCTCGGTGGCAAAGTATTTGGCCATGGAGGCTTCTTTGAGGGCCTCCATCTTCTTGTCAATCATGTGGGCGGCCTTGTAGGTGAGCAGGTTGGATGCTTCCAGATCCACTGCCATATTGGCGATCTTGGCCTGAATAAGCTGGTACTTGCTTATGGTCCTGCCGAATTGGGCCCGTTCATGGGCGTATTGGATAGAATCATCTAAGGCTGCCCGCTGCAAACCGATAGCCAAGGCCGCTGTCATGGTCCGGATTTCAGCTAAGATGGTCATCAGGTTGCTCAGACCACGGCCCTCATCCCCTAATCTGTACTCCAGAGGGATATGACAGTTTGTGAACGATATTTCTGAGATTGGCGTGGTCCTGGTCCCTAACAGATCAAAGGGTTTGCTGTAAGAGAACCCTTTGGTGTCTTTTGGAACAAAGAAAAAATTGAGGCCTCTGAATTTTTTTGCAGGATCTGTTTGCATCAAGACCGTAAAAAAATCGGCAACAGGGCCGTTAGTGACCCAGGTTTTCATGCCGTTTAACAGGTACCCATCATCGGTTCTGGTAGCTAAAGTGCTCACATTCCCGAGATCCGAACCGGCTTCGGGCTCTGTAAGACAGAAACAAGCAACCTTTTCACCCTCCATAGCAGGGAGGAAAAACTCCTTTCGCATTTCTTCTGTACCGAAATGAAACAGGAAATTGGTCCCCATAAGACACTGCATGGCTGTAATCGCTCCAAGGCTCATGAGTCCCCTGGCTATCTCTTCGCAGTTAATGCAAAAAAGGGTGGTGTTCCCCCCTGAGCCCCCTTTATTTTTAGGGTATCTGGTCCCGAAAACACCCATTTTTGCCATTTCCCGAAACATCTCCATGGGAAATTCGCCTGTCTCATCGATTTCCTTGGCCCTGGGGATTAGTTCGTTGTCCACAAACCTGGCCATATTTTTTCTGACTAATTTTTCGGTATTTGATCTAAGCATTCATCCCTCCCTCAAATCTCGCAAAGCGCATGGCGTATGGCGTATAGGGTTCTTTTGCCAAAAGCAGGACCCATCTTCCTTTTAGGTCCCCCGGTGTTAACTCCTCTATGCTCTTTGCTCTACGCGCTATGCGCCATGCCCTGCCCTTTGCGCCATGCTCTTTACTCTATCCGCTCTTCAGTTGTTTGATCATCTCGGGAACCAATTTATGGAGATCTCCCACAATACCCCAATCGGCCACTTGAAAAATGGGTGCCCTGGGGTCCTTATTAATTGCAATAACATATCTGGAATTCATCATGCCGGCCCTGTGTTGAATTGCCCCTGAAATACCACATGCAATATAAAGCTCCGGCTTGACCGATTGCCCTGTTTGCCCTATCTGCCGATCGGCCGGGATCCAACCCTCTTCAACCGCAACGCGGGTTCCAGCCACCTCGCCGCCAACAAGGCCAGCCAGTTTTTGCAAGACCTTGAACCCCTTCGCATCACCAACGCCTCTTCCACCGGCAACGATCAGCTTGGCTTCAGAAAGATTCACCGCCTTCTTAGCTTCTCTTACTATGTCAAGGACCTTAGTCCCTATCTCTTTTTGTGTCAGTGAAACCTTATGCCTGATAACATTCCCCTTATTCTCTGGCTTTTTCAATGCTTCCATTACCCCGGGGCGAACAGTGGCCATCTGGGGACGTGAATACCGGTTGGCAATGGTGGCCATTACATTACCGCCAAAGGCAGGTCTGGTCTGAAGAAGAATTCCCTCCTCCGGATCTATACTCAACTCGGTGCAGTCAGCAGTCAGCCCAACGCCCACCCTGCGTGAAACGCGAGGGGCCAGGTCTCTGCCGATATGGGTGGCCCCCATAAGGAGAATATTGGGTTTGTACTTGGCAACCAGTTCCTCCATGACGTTTGTATAAGCAATGGTCCGGTAATCCTTGAGGTTTGCGTTTTCTGCCAGATAAACGTGGTCCGCGCCATAGGCTATTAACGTATTGGCCAATTTTGCTACTTTGGAACCTAACAGTAGGGCGGAGACTTCCTGGTTGAGCGTGCCGGCCAATTCCTGGGCCTTACCAAGGAGTTCAAGAGAAACTGTGTTTAGTTCTCCCCCTCTCTGTTCTGCAAAAACCCAGACCCCCTCCCAATCGCTAAAATCGGGGATAACCCTCGGTTTGGCATCGGTCTGCATGGCCATTTGTTTACATGTCTCAAGACACGCCCCGCATGATGTACAACGCTCCAGGATGTAGGCCTTCCCATCCCTGATTTCCACACCCTCATAGGGGCAAGCCTTTACACACCGTTTACACCCATTGCAGAGTTCAGTATCAATCCAAACTGTCATATCGTTATCTCCTTAGATAATTCCTTTCTCTTTAAACGTCTTGAGTTCTTCCTCTGGGTATCCAAGAATCTCTCCGTATATCTCATGGTTGTGCTCCCCGAAACGCGGTGGAAAGGGGAGTTGACGGTCTAACTGTTCGAGGAATGGCGTCATATTGGGGGGGGGCGGCAGGGTTATTTCGGTGCCTGTCTTGTCATCTCTGGAAAAAAGGAGTCTCCTTTCAACTATTGGATCCGCAATCACTTCAGGAATGGTTTTTATTTTGCTTATGGGGAGGGTGAGGGAATTAAACAGGTCAATAAGGTCCTCTGAGGTGTGATGACGGGTCACTTCGTTGATGGCTCGATCTAAGTTCTCCACATCCCCAATCCGACCTGCATTTTT
>JAUWPC010000342.1 GCA_030611815.1 Desulfobacteraceae bacterium | reverse complement strand
GATAAAGGTAAGCCCTGAACCTGCAACCATGGTCCCCTGGCAGCTACCATAATTTTAGTTTATTTTAGGCATTTTAGCTAACTTTAGCTATAATCCTTGCACTTCCAGATATAGTGAGGAGATCCTATCCGCCACCTGATCTATGCGAAAGACCGCATTGAATCGTTTTCTTCCTGCCTCGGCCATACGTTCGCGCAAGTCAGGCCTTTGGCACAGGAGCTGCAGGGCTCCGACCAGATCATCAACATCACCCGGTTTTACCAGAAGACCTGTTTCCATGTGACCTATTATCCAGCCCATGCCTGATCCAGACACATCGCTGGCCACCTCCGTCAAAGAGTTTTGTCAGCGATTCAGGATAAAATTGAAATTGCTGGTAGAATATTGTTGACAGCCTGAACAGGCAAGTTAAGATATTTTTGCCAGGTGCATCAGCCTCATCGCATGGTCTTCGGCAAACCCTTGATCAAAAATCAGGTTTTGAGGCACAGGCTTGAGGGATTTTGAGGAATTATTCTCTTCTGGACGTGACATGAACATAGCAAGGGATATCATCAAGAAAGTCGATAATACCATTTCAAAATACCGCATGATCGGGCGCGGGGATCGTGTAATCGTTGCCATATCAGGAGGGGCTGATTCTGTCTGCCTCTTAGACGTACTCCACAGTCTCAAGGGGGTTCTGGGGATAGAACTGGTGGTAGCCCATTTTGATCACGGGCTCAGACCGGGCGAGGATGCATCGGAGACTGAATTTGTCCAATCCTTGGCAGCATCTTTTGGTTGCGATTTTGTTACAAAAAGGGCGGATCCTGACCTACAGCCGGAGACCGCATCATTGGAGGAAAGGGCCAGAGATGTTAGATACCGATTCCTCAAAGAAGTTAAGGAGCAATTTGCTGCTCAGAAAATAGCCACGGGCCACAACCTCAATGACCAGGCTGAAACTGTCCTTATGAGACTGTTGCGCGGAAGCGGCCCGTCAGGGCTCTCGGGTATACCGCCCGTTCGCGACACCTATATAGTCAGGCCGTTGATCGAGGTGACCCGGAACGAGATTGAATCTTATCTTTCCAACAGGGGGCTCAGCCACATAACGGATTCTTCCAATTCTGAAACTAAGTACTTGAGGAATGAAATCCGTTTGAACCTCCTTCCTCAGCTCGAAAGATACCAGCCCAAGATCGTTGAGATCCTGGGCCGGACAGCCGGGATTATGAGAGAGGAAAATGAGTGGTTAGAGGCAAAGGCAACAAGATGGTTGAAAAAGTGGGCTGAAAAAGGTTCGAATGACGAGATCGTGCTCCCTTTACTCCGGTTCAAGGGGTTGCCCGAGCCACTGAAAAATCATGTTATCAGACAGGCGTTGAAGAAAAAGGGTGGAAGTCTACGACGGATAAGCTTGCCAACTATTGATGCGATAAAGCAGATAGCAACCGGCAGCAAGCCTCAGGCAGAGGTCACCCTGCCCAACATGCTTGCTGTCAAAAAAGTGTACGACAGACTGATCTTCTTAAAATCAAAACCCGAAACTCCCAAGCGATTTTGCTATATTATAGAGAAGCCTGGAGCGTTTGATCTGGAAACCTTAGGCTGCACAATGCAACTTGAGGAGGTTGAAAGAAAGGCTCTGGTAGAACTGAAAACCTCCGCCTGGACCGCCTGTCTTGACGCAGACCGAATCACCTATCCATTAATGCTCAGAAACTTCCTGCCCGGCGACAGGTTCGTCCCCCTCGGCATGACAGGCCACAAAAAGCTAAAAAGTTTGTTCATTGACATGAAGATCCCATCCCATGTCAGGGCACGTATACCTATATTGACCCAGGGAAATAAACCGATTTGGGTCTGCGGCCTGCGGATTGATGATCGCTTCAAGGTGACATCAAAGACCAAACGAGTCCTAAAGATCACATTTGATGTCCAAGGCAGCACTTTGTATGATGAAGGGTCGCAATAGAAAGGGGTCATCAAGACTGGAATCTGCAACATCCCATTACTCCGCTACTCCATTACTCCAGTTTCGATGAACCGCCCCCACATCCGACAGGAATGCCATTGCAGGGGCGGCTTATTTAAGGCGGGTTTTGTTCTCACATCCTCTTTGCTTACTACCCTGGCGGTGTCGGTCTCAAAACGCCATTCTTATCCCTCTTGTTGGGATAAGGCTGCTTGGGTAGCGGCGCCCCCGGAAGCTCTACAATCGATTTTCCGTACTTCCAACCGGGCGGGCACACAGCGATATATCTTGCGTAACCGCCTGTCCCACCTTCAGGCTTTGCAAAGCCGATAAGGATAAGGGCGCCTGCCTCGGGGACCTTGTCCAGATTTGTCATCCCTTCTGCCTGACAAAAATTATTCTTCAACAGCCAGTTTTCTCCTTCAAGATTCGGCGTGGTATCGGTATCCAAAGGTTCATGCCCATGAAAAAGGATCTTTCGCTCAAGATGGAGGAGCTTGAGCGCATCAAGCTTGGTGCCGGGAAATGGCTTTTGGGCGAACCGTTCCGTTTCTTTCCACTTCTTGTGCCAATCAGAGCGGATTGCCACCACAGATCCCTCAGGGATTTTCCCATATTTGGCTTCCCATGCCTTAATATCCTGGATTGTCGCATGATATCCCGGATCTTTCTTCACTTTTTCGTGAATATCGATGATCACGAGCGGTCTGATGGAATAGGTGGCAGGAAGATCACTGATTGTTGCGCCATACTCATAAAAGTGGGCGGGAGGGTCCAACTGAGTCCCGTACTGGTCCGTCACAAGTTCATAAGAGCTGGCAATGAATCCATGCTTCTTGTATTCAAAGGCCTCCCCAATTTTACAATATCCCTTGTATTCACGACCAGCTACCGCTGGTTTGAACTTGGCATTCCCAAAGCCGGGCCAGACAGCTATAGTAGGGCTAAATGCATGGGTCAGATCGACATATTTTGCCTTTTTCAGGACCTTATTGTAGACATCCCAAAGCTCTGTATCTGCACTAATTGCTGGCGTTACTCCTATTGTTATTAGCAAGATGGCAAAAGCGGCAACAAAAGTAATCAGTTTTTTCATAACCTCTCCTCCTTTTTTTGAGACAAAAAGTTTCTATTGGTTGACGATCAACATTTTCTCCTTTATCACCCCCTTTTTAAGTGAGACCGTTGGATAATCCTCGCCAGATTCCTGCTGCAACGATAATAAAGAAAAAGGGGACTGAGTGTCAAGCCGCCTCTTCCCACCATAATGTTTTGAAGAATGCTTTAAAAAAGTTGCGATTTGCGGTAAAAGTAGAGACATAGGGCCATGCAGGCCTAACAGCAGGAGCAAAGGAGATGAGCTATGATCCGAACAAAACTATGGTTTCGATGCGCTGCCATGCACGATCCGGTAACGCCGGTTATGGTTAAACCGGCCCTGATCGGATGGGATGCCAAGAAAAGGGATGTTGAACTGACCATTGAACGCGCCTTTAAAGGTGACGAATTGGTCCTGAGGATGCAGGGATGGGTGACC
>JAUWPC010000248.1 GCA_030611815.1 Desulfobacteraceae bacterium | reverse complement strand
TGGGGATACCTGTATGGTCGATGTGGCACGCTATTTCCTTGATTTCACCCAAAAGGAGTCCTGCGGCAAATGCACGTTTTGCAGGATTGGAACCTACCATCTCCTCGACATCCTGGATCGAATAACCAAGGGAGAGGGTCGCGAGGGTGACCTGGAACTCTTAGAGAAATTGAGTGAAGACATACAAGGAGGATCTCTCTGTGGCCTGGGTAAGACCGCCCCAAATCCGGTGCTCACATCCCTCAGATATTTCCGGGACGAATACGAGGCACACATCAAAGAAAAACGGTGCCCTGCCAAGATGTGCAGGCCCCTGACCGCCTATTATATTGATTTAGAGAAATGCGCCCGAGGATGCGACGCCTGCGTTGGGTGCTGCCCCGTAGAGGCAATCTTTACCACCAAGGACCGAAAAAAAGGGGTTGACCAGACCCTCTGCGTAAAGTGCGGCGAGTGCGTGGTTGCATGTCCACCGGAATATAATGCCGTAGAGAGGGTGTCGCCTCCGGATCTTGCCCCTGTAGTTGAGCGACCCCTGGAGATTGATGATTGATGATTGGCGATTGTTGATTGTAGGAGCATAGTGGAAATCCCGATTCATCGGGGGCGATTTCTGCCCCTGCAAACAGGATAAACACAAAACACATTATCAATATGATCAAATTAGTTATTGACAGCAAAGAGATTGAGGTCAAGGAAGGGACTACTATCCTGAAGGCCTGTCTTGACAACCAGATTTATATCCCCAACCTCTGCTACATGGAAACCTTGGCAACTCCTCCTGCTTCTTGCAGATTGTGCTTTGTCGAAATTGAAGGCCAGGACAGACCAGTCACCTCATGCAATACAGAAGCCTTGAACGGCATGGTAGTAAAAACCGATACGCCATCTGCGCGGCAATTGCAGCGCACGGCCTTCGAACTTCTCATGTCGATCCATGACGTGGACTGCGCTCATTGTCCTGCCAATAAGAAATGCGCATTGCAGCATATTGCCAGGTTCCTGAAAATCGGTTTAAAGCCAAGGCGACTCCCCCATACCCTGAAGGACCCGGACATCTATGAAGACCATCCTTTTCTGGACTACCATCTCAATCGATGCGTCTTATGTGGCAAATGCATTCATGTCTGCCGGACGCAAAATGGTCAACCGCTCATGGCCTTTGCCAAACGAGGATTTTCCACGCTGATCAGTTTTTTCGGTAAAGAATCCCTGACAGACCTTCCCTGTGAGACATGCCTTGCCTGTGTCCGGATATGCCCAGTCAGCGCCATTACCTTAAAAGACAACCAGGATCAAACAGCCAAGGATTAGCCCGTTTAGATGGATCAAACAATTCTATGTTACAAATCGGCGCTTTGAAACTAAAAAACCGGCTCATCATGGCCCCCATGGCGGGCATCACAAATCCGCCGTTTCGTTTGATCGCCAAGCGATTAGGGGCCGGTCTCGTGGTCACCGAGATGGTGAGCGCCGTGGGTCTTTCCCGAGGCCATGAAAAGACTTTTCGCTACTTAGACGGTTTTCCCGAGGAAAAGCCCCTCTCGGTACAGATATTCGGCGCGGACCCCCAAATCATGGCCATGGCGGCCGAGATGGTGGTTGAAAAAGGCGCCGACCTTGTGGACATCAACATGGGGTGCCCCGCCAGAAAAGTGGTCAAAAACGGGGCCGGCGGTGCGCTTCTTCGAAACCCGGCTGCGGTGCGGGATATGGTCATGGCCGTCCGCAAGGCCTGCACGGTTCCCCTGACCGTAAAAATCCGGGCTGGCTGGTCCCCCGATGAGACTAATTTTCTGGAAATCGCCGGGATCATTGAGGATTGCGGCGCGGATGCAGTTACCGTCCATCCCCGGTTCGTCAAACAGGGGTTTTCAAGGCAAGCGGACTGGCGCATTATTCGGGAGGTCAAGAAAAACCTCTCCATCCCTGTCATCGGAAACGGAGACGTATTTAAACCGGAGCTGGCCCTCCAGATGAGAGAAGAAACCGGGTGCGATGGGGTGATGGTTGGCCGGGGCGCCATGGGTAACCCTTGGATATTCAGGCAAATTCTGAACCTTGAGAAAGGTCTTGAGGCGCGTCCGCCCGATTTGTCCGAAAGAAAAACGGTCATTCTGGAACATTTCGCGCTCCTGTCCCGGGTGATCGGTGAAAACAGGGCATCCAAAATGATGCGGGGGTTGCTCCTGGGATATACAAAGGGGTTGCCTCACAGCAGCCGGTTTCGTGGGTCCTTTACAGGGATTAATGATTTCAATACAATGATCAGCGCATTGGATAATTATTTCGGGACTCTTTCAAGGGATCGAGGGCTGAGATTAGATTCAGAAAGAGAAAGGCTGGGGGCCGGAGAGCCATGAAGGTAATATTGGCAAAGAGAGCAGGATTCTGTATGGGCGTCCGCCGTGCCATGGAAATAGTAATGGCGGAAACTAACAAGAAAGAGGGTCCTCTCTTTACCTTCGGTCCGGTGATTCACAACCAGCAGGTCCTTGACCTCCTCGAAGCAAAGGGGGTGAAAGTCACAGATGACCTCAATGGGCTGAAGACAGGGCGGATTGTGATAAGGGCCCACGGTATTCCTCCAGATCAACACCTGGCACTTGAAAAGACAGGCCTCAGGGTTATCGATGCCACATGCCCAAAAGTGACCCGGGTACAGGCAATTATCCGGCATCATACTGATAAAGGCCGCTCAGCAATAATTGTAGGCGACCGAGATCACGCCGAGGTTATCGGCCTGATGGGTTACAGCAAAACTCCGGCCCACGTTATTCAGGGGGAGAATGACGTTGCCGGTCTGCCCCATTTGGATAGCCCCTTTGTCGTTGCACAGACAACGCAGAATGAAAAAAACTTTAGCAGTGTGGTAAGGGCACTGAAACAACGATTCCCGGATCTCTTAGTTTTTGACACCATCTGCGATGCAACGCAGGAAAGGCAACAGGAGGTCAGGACCTTTAAGGGCCAGGTGGATGCTGTTGTTGTGGTGGGGGGATATCACAGCGGCAACACCCAGCGCCTCGCCCAGATATCCGAGGCGGAACATCTGCCCACTTTCCATGTGGAAACTGAAAAGGATCTGGACAAAAATAAACTCTCCGAAATGGAAGTCATTGGCCTCACGGCGGGGGCATCCACTCCGCACTGGATGATAAAAAACGTACTGAAAGAGATAGAAGGGATCCATAACCGCAGGGAAATTTGTCTCACCCGTTGGGCAAAACAGGCCTTCAGGTTCTTAGTTCTGAGCAATCTGATCGTGGCCTTAGGAGCTTTTTCTTTTGCTTATGCTGCATCCATGTTGGCAGGAAGGGAGCCGAATCTCGCCTTTCCTTTCCTGACATTCCTCTACCTCTATGCAATGCATATCTTCAATCGTTTTTTGGACAAGGGAGCCAGCGCCTACAATGACCCTGACAGGGCGACTTTCCTTCAAACACACAAGGGCCTGTTGAACATAACAGGCATTACGGCCATTATAATGGCCTTGGCGCTTTCCTATATGATTGGAGTTGCCACCTTTATCGCCTTGACAACCTTGAGCCTTTTAGGAATCATATACAGTATCCCCCTTGTTCCTGAACAATTTCGACACAAGTACCGCTATGTCAAGATCAAGGATATTCCGGGGTCAAGGAGCCTGTCCGAGGCCCTTGCATGGGTAGCCGTTATCAGCGTCTTACCGATGCTCGAGACAGGAGGCGGAAAACCATTGCCGGCAATCATAACCGGCTTAGTCGTATTTTCATGGAGTTATGCCAGGGCAATTTTCTTCAGTCTCCTCCAGGTCCAGGGAGATCTGATGGTGGGAACCGAAACGCTGCCGATTACCTTAGGTGAAAGACGCACTCTTCTGCTTCTGAAAATTGTCCTTCTTGCAAGCGCCTTTATCCTGATTGTCAGCCCGATCCTCGGCATTGCAGGTTCAATCTGTTACTTAATGTTTGTCCCGCTTTTTACGCTGTCGCTTTCTCTTGTGGCCTACGAAAAACAGTGGCTCTATCCCGGAATTGCTCTGGAAGCGTTAGTCGAAACCAACTTCCTCCTCACCGGGCTCCTGGCCTTGATCTGGCAAACCTTTTTATGGCAGCCGTAAGCGTCATAATACCAGCATTTAACAGGGCGCTGAAGGTGTCGAGGGCGATCTCGTCAGTCCTCTACCAGACCTTTACTGATTATGAAATTATAGTGGTAGACGACGGGTCAACAGACGGAACCAGAGATGCCATGCGCCAGTTCGGGGATAAGATCAGATTTATGGCGCATACATCCAATCTCGGCGTCTCCGCGGCAAGGAACACCGGCATCAGAGGATCAGACGCTCCCCTTGTCGCATTCCTCGATTCTGATGATTACTGGCTGTCTGAAAAATTAGGGGCGCAAATCTCGTTTTTTAAAAGCCATCCCGAAGCCATGATCAGCCAGACCGAGGAGATCTGGATCAGGAACGGGCGCTATGCCAACCCAAAAACAAGGCACCTGAAACCTTCTGGGGACGTATTTGAACCTTCTTTAAAACTATGCCTTATAAGTCCGTCGGCAGTAATGCTGAAACGAACACTCTTAGAAGAAGTAGGGCTCTTCGATGAGGATCTGCCTGCCTGTGAAGACTATGATCTCTGGCTCAGGATTGCCTGCCGCTATCCCGTTCATCTGATCAATGAGAAACTGGTCGTGAAAGAGGGCGGCCACCCCGACCAGTTATCCTCCCGGTACAAGGGGATGGATCGGTTCAGGATAAGGGCTCTTGTTAAGCTCGTAGAGAGTGGGATACTCAATGACAAACAACTAATGGCAGCCATTGCAGAACTCTCTTTGAAATGCGGGATCTACGGGACAGGTTGCATCAAGCGGGGGAAGAGAGATGAGGGAGACTTCTATCTGCAGCTTCCTAACAGACTTCATGAGGAGTATGGAGTAGCAGAAAAACCATGTCAAAAAAAATAGCCCCGAAATGGTTGAGTCAAACTGACAGCGAACTGCTCGATGCATTTGTAGATAACCCTTACGAATGCCCTATTGTCATCGACAGACATGGAATCATTCGTTTTATGAGTCGCTATAATACAAAAATATACGGCATGACACCGGATGAGGCAATAGGGAAGCACATCACTGAGGTCAGTAAAAACAGCCGGATGCAGGAGGTACTCAAGACCGGCAAGGCGGAGATCGGAAAGGCTATGGTTTTGGGCACTCGGCAACAGATTGTGGCGAGAATTCCTCTCAAGGATCAT
>JAUWPC010000420.1 GCA_030611815.1 Desulfobacteraceae bacterium | reverse complement strand
ATCCTCCCATATTCACTCACGGTTGCTACCGCTATCAGCGGAATATAGTAACCGTTCACGGGTTCAGAGGGAAATTCAGAACCTGTAAACGCCTACGCAATATATCATATCAATGGTTTTTGCAAGTGGGATTACCCGGTTCCAGCGGTTGTAATTTCAGCAGGACCTGTGCAAATCAATGGCTGGACAATACCACGAAGAACACGATGGTCACGAAAAAGCCGGAAAACCAACCTTTACTTAATGCTCTTTGTGCACTTTCTGGTGAATAATAAACCATGTCAGAATTGCTGATTGACAGAAAAAGTTTGACAGAAAAAGGTTGACAAAAGAAGACTTGGTGAGTACAAACTGTCTTTTTCAAACCTACCGTTTAAATTACAACCAATCCGAAGGAGCTGTTCATGAACGAAAAACCCGACATTAGAGTGCTGCTAATTGATGATGAGGAAACCCTCATTGAATATCTTTCAAAACGCCTTCTGCGAGAAAGTTTTACGGTGAAAGCCACGTTTTCAGGCGAGGAAGCCGTGGAAGTAGCTACCAATGAAGATTTTGATGTGGCAGTGGTGGATCTTAAGATGCCGGGGATAGATGGTGTTGAGACACAGCAGAAACTGAAGAAGATCCAGCCGTTCCTCCAGAGTATAGTGCTTACAGGGCACGGGGCAATTGATACTGCCTTAGAAAGTGGTCGGCAGGATGCCTTTAAATACCTTCTCAAACCGATTGAGTACGACAACCTTGTAGAGACCATTAGACAGGCCTACGAAAAAAAGGTCGAATTGCAGCAAGCCAAATTCCGCCAGGAGGTGGATGATATTTCCCGGGCCGGAATGGGCGCAAGAGGGATAAAAAAGGCCATGAACAAATTGCGAAAAATCTATGGAATCGAGTGATTTCCTCCAAGACCAATTGGCAAGAGCCTCGGAGGAACTCTCCAGGCTCAAAAAAGAACTCCTCGATACCAGGAGATTCCTGCACTGCATTTTAGAAAACTCCGATGATATGGTTTTTGCCACCGATGTGGACGGTATCTTGGTCTCATTCAGCAAGGGGGGCGAAAAGACCTTAGGCTATACCATGGAGCAAATGGCGGGCCGCCATGTAAAGGACCTGGTTGATGACCCTTTAGAATTTGAGAAACTGGCGGCCATTTCCCGGAAGGAGGGGAGCGCTGCCCATTTGGAGTTCCCCTTTCAGCATAAGGCCGGACACCCCATCTATTTCGACCTCTCCCTTATTTCTCTTACCGATGCCGACGGACAATTTGCCGGGACAGTAGGGATCTGCCGTGATATTACCCTGTGGAAGAAATTTCAGGAAGACCTGATACGCGTTGACAGATTAGCTGAAATCGGTCGGACCGCATCGGGTATTGTCCATGAGATTAACAATCCAATCGCCGTCATTGGGGAGATTTCCGGGTGGATAGAAGTTGTGGTGGGCGATGCTAAGGGGATGGGTCAGGAAGATCGTGAGGAACTGGAGCCGGCTGTCCAGAACATCATAAAACAGGTAAAACGTTGCCGGCATATCACCCACCAACTGCTAAGCTATGTAAGGGATTCGGAACCCACCCATTCATCCCTGGACGCTCATGAACTACTGAAGCAAGCGGTCAGCTTTTTAAACCCTGAACTGAAATTCAAAGATATTGAGGTTGTCCTCAATTTTATGAAAGGTCCTCTTCTTTTGCACTCGGACAAACAAATGCTTGAACAGGTCTTTGTCAACCTTATTTCAAACGCCATTTATGCTGTAAAAGAAAAGGGGGGGACAGGAGGCCAGATCGTGTTAAAGACCTCCAGGGATGAATCTATGCTGGAAATCAGGATCTCTGACAATGGGACGGGCATTTCCGAGGAAAATCAGAACCAGATGCACGATCTTTTTTTTACCACCAAGCCATCGGGCAAGGGGACTGGCCTGGGGCTTCCAATCTGTCAAAACATTATCAAGAAACTGGGAGGCGGTTTCTCGTTTGAAACCGAGATTGGAGAAGGCACCACCTTCATTGTAAAACTACCTGCTTCATAGTTGATGGCC